>DATEOO010000445.1:0-3451 GCA_035274085.1 Candidatus Nitrosocosmicus sp. | reverse complement strand
AAGATCAAGTGTCTTCCAAATAATATTTTATTGTTTGTTTAATGTTTGTCTAAATACATGAAACACCTTAATTTTCAACTTTTTTAATATTGGAAACAAATGTTTTTGTGAATGCCCTAAAATACGTTGAGAATATTCAAGAATTTTGATCTAAACCTATATTTTCTTTCTATCAAAAATATCAAAAATATCAAAAAATTATATTAAAAATACTGAACAATATGCGAACTACCGTTCAATCTAGGGCTTATACTGCTGCTCAACCAATAGTTACGTTAACCTTTTAGTTATACGTTGTTTGAAATCTCCACTGTAAATTATGAAAAATCTTGAATTTGCAATTTTTGGCATCTAATACACTTTTTTATTTATAAAACTTTATATTTCAATCAATCTATTACTATCAAATAGTATTATGAAGTATTTGAATATATGTGCGTTAAATGCATTTCATATCCAACAACGGTCTATTTCGAACTCTAGCATTACACAGTCTAGGTCCAACCTTGATTGTTTAAGGGGGAATCTGATTTGAATATTGATAAATCACCAGGCTGGGTGCGAATGGCCCAGATCGGTTTGGGAGCAGTAATTTTAATCCTGTCTATATTGGTATTAATAAACCCAGTTTTAGGTGGAGTCTCTGTAGTCTTTATCCTTGCACTTTTATTGTTTGTTGCCGGAATCGAGAAAGTCGTCTCTGGTATTATTGGGATAGGGAGGGCTCGCCTAGCAAGTATAGGTTTGGGAATTATAGTAATCGTCATTTCCCTACTAGCAATGATATACCCCCAAGGGGCAACTGCTATCATAGTAATATTGCTTGGTATCGCATTATTAGTTGATGGTATATCAAGATTAATACACTCATTCCAGGGTAAGAGAGCAGGAGGAAGGTCAAGCTGGTTTGGTATTGGAGTAGGTGTTTTGGAAATAATATTTGCAATCGCAGTAATTGTTTATCCAAATATAGGGATCGCGCTAGCAGGAATTTTAATCGGTATAGCTTTGCTTATTACAAGCATACAAATAATCGCTACAGGGCTTAGAGGTCACCCCAGAAGGAGAGATCCGCTGACGTAGTAGCAAATTAATTTTTTCAACGATCCAGATTTTTCTTTAATTTTATTTTTTCTCTGACTTTTAATCTAAAATGAATGGATACGTTATAATTAACTCACTCATAATTGCATCAAACGACGAAAAAAAGTAATGTTTAGGTAATCATAATTTCATTGTTCTACTCGGCGAATATCATTTATTATTAAATCAATCCGGATCCCAATATATTTAGATATTTTTTGCAAGTAAAAAATTTTGACCAAAAAACTAGCTCTTAACATTTAATAATAAAGTAGTAAAAGTGGCCATTAAATTACCTAATGATTTCAATAGCAGGATGTTCTTCTTAGTAGTTTCATACAAGACAAGGATTCAATAAAATCATGTTTTTGAAGGAGGAATCACATTAGAATAATTTGCTAAGAATCTTAGAGAAAAAGGGAATATTTAAACAACAATAGACTGGAACGCTCCTCGAAGGGAATTTAAGTTAAATTAGTATCAAAATTTATTCACATTTTGACGGTGGAATACAAGCGTAGATTCTGACATACTGTTATAAAAAAGGATCATCTCAACCGATACAAAGTATCTGTAGGTTAGGCACTGGAGTGTATTATTATAAAACCATTCTTTTATTATTATTTACTAATTCAGTAGGCTCTTTACTTTGTTTTGCCGCTCATACTCTAAATCAACTTCACCTGATTTTTTGAGTACATTCGAACAGGTAAGATACTAGGATCAGTAATATCTTTTTATGTCTGATTTTACCTGTATGTGTGGTGGATCCTTTAGAAGGAAGTGTAGGGGAATTTATAACACATCTTTTAGAATATATTGTAGTTGCACTAGAAGTGATTATTGCAATATTTATTGTAGTGATTGTTTCTCGAACTTTATTCGATCTTATAAGAACATATGTAATAGGATTTGTAAAGAAGGATACACAGCAACAAGAACAGCATCAATTGTATAACCAGCAAATAGTAACACGCATGTTAAGAGGGTTGTTATATACACTTGATTTCTTAATAGCAGTAGATATATTAAAGACCATAATGACTCCCTCACCAACAGAGCTTTTGTACTTTATGGTTATAGTGGTGATAAGAATAATGCTCAGCTGGGCAATGTCAAAAGAATTAGAAAAAAAATAATCCCATAAGTATCAACTGCTTCTTTGCATGCCATAGATCTGCCTATTTTATTTTAACAGTGTACACATGATCGAACGCAACTATGGTCATTTGGAAGCTGCTCAATTTGAAACAAAAGCAAGTCAGACAAATACTTTTCAATTTTTTGTGTTAAAATATCATTTGAACAATATCAAAAATAATTATTATTTGCCACGTTTTAAAGAAGGAAAACCCAAAGGTTATTGGTAGGTAGGTACTATTTGCCTAAACTAGTATCTAATATATGACCGTGACTAAATACTATGATAATTAGAAAAAGTTCTGTAGAATACTTTTCTCAAAACGACTTAGTTTAAGTTACATAAAAATTATTAATTAAATAAAATATAAAAGTTGAGCCGTCGTTGTATGTTGCCTTACATCTGTGATAGTAATTGCATCTTCATTTTGGAAAACTCTTCGTCGGTCAGCACACCTTGTTGATGAAGCTGTCCAAGTTTTTGAAGTTTTGAAGTAACATCCTCCTGTCCAGAATTGGATGATTGTGCATTTTGATTATTTTGTGCTTGTTGTGCTCTCAGTCTCTCGATTTCAGCCTGTTGTGCCTGTGCTTGTTGTTGTGCTAACTGTTGTTGCTGTTGCATTGCATAATCCGCTTGTTGTTGTTGCTGTTGCATTGCTGCATTGCTTCTACTATTAGCTGCTGCTCTTCCAACTGCAAAAGCTGCCCATCTTCCTCTCATTGTACTATTATCGTGTCCGGTATTAAAAAAGTTATCTGAATATCTTAATATCGTTCATTTGGTAATAGTTTGTTAGAACATCCCCGTGATCAGTAGGTTTGCAGTTTGTTTGGTGTTCTAACATCATGAAGTTCTTGAATCCTGGAACATCATAAAAGTACTGAAAATATTTTAAGGATAAGATAACATTGTTTTTTTCTTAGGGAAATTAGTGAAAATTATGGGTGGAATCATATCTAATTTATCAGATAAATCCCTTAATCTTTAAGTATTGCAGTATTTTATCAGATTTTGAATCTGATTATTTATTGCTTCAGTCTGTTATACATGTCTCCTGTCGTGAATCCAAACTGCAATTCCAATTATTATGGCCAACAAACCATTAATCAAGAGTACTATACCTGAGATAATGGCAAAGAATACTATTCCTGCGTCAATCATTAATTTTTCTCTTGCTTTTTGAGTAGTATCATTTTCAGGTTCATCAGCTGTATTCATGAAAAC
>DATEOO010000444.1:0-12111 GCA_035274085.1 Candidatus Nitrosocosmicus sp. | reverse complement strand
ACTTTTTTATCAGATTCTTGTCCTCCCATCAAGAAAAGCTTATCCTCGCTTATGTTTATCTTGTGCTTTATGGATTTGGCAGGACAACCTGCAACGATATCTTTGTCCTCAACATCATGAATAACAGAGCTACCCGATCCTACTATTGCATTTTCACCTATCTTTATTTTATGCTTGATAGTGCTGTTAAGCCCAAGCCAACAATTATTACCTATTTCAGTACTTCCACCCACTACAGCACCTGCAGTGAGCTGGGTGTTCTTGCCAATATGAACATTATGAGCAACATGGCACAGAGCATCAATTTTAGTTCCTTCTTCAATCACGGTGTCAGAGATAGACCCACGAGCAATAGAGCAGTTGGCAGAGATCTCTACATTGTTGCCTATTAACACTTTACCACAATGTGGGAATTTTTCTAGCTCTAAACTTGCACTATCTCTCTCAAAAGAAAATCCCTCCTCGCCTATTACACTGCCTGGTTGAATAACGCAGTCGTTTCCAACTTTGGCATTTCTTATCACCACCCTAGAATCTATTACAGTATTATCTCCCACTATACAATCGTCTCCGATTATTGTAAAATCACCAATATAGCAATCTTTACCTATTTTAGCCGAATCTGCAATAACAGCATGTTTAGATATTCCTTTTCTAATATCTTTGTAACCTTTGATCAACTTGGCTATTTTTATAAACACATGCCTAGGGTTATCTACAAATACAAAGAGTCTTGGAAAGCGATTGCTAGTTCCAATGATCCGGTGAATATTATTTGCAAGGGTTTTCTTGCAAAGAATAACTCCTGAGTTAGAATTTAATATACACTCTAAGCCCTCCTTATCGTCTGAAGAGCAAAAGGAAATATCAGAATCTCCTCCTTTATCAAGTGGAGCAATATTATTTATTTGAACTCCTTCTTGTCCTAGTAGCCTATAGTCAGCTCCAAAGTACCGCAAGAAGGATTTTATCGACCATGGATGCATAAACCAAACGTAATTTTATAATGTCAAACCATCCTATTTAATCATGGTTGTAGTTTTAATAAAATACAAATACAAGATCGCCATCGAATAACTCCCTATTAGTGACTGGACTAATCTTAACGCTATACTTTTCTAATATGAAATTCCAGTCACAATAACATTAGAAATTTTGATATATTTACAGTATTGCTCTCTCTCTCTCTCTTACAACGATTAAAACTAGATTATTAAAGTTATAGAGAATACCAATTTACTCGTGGTTAGGTGGAACTGATATTGTTTTAAAAATAGTCTGATAAAAAAGGCAATAAGTATCGCCCTTTTATTCTTTCATTCCATCATGCCGATTTGTTTCATCATTCCAACCAGATCATAGAACAATTTTTCCTCGACTATTTCTCCATTTTTCCAATGTGCAACCGTACAAAACTCTATTTGAAATTTCTTGTTTGTTGGTTCTATGGTTTTTCCGTCAAATCCTTTCATTTGACCCTTAAATGTTCCCGTAAAGTTTGCTACAGAACAGGTCCAATCGCCTTGACCAAATAGTATTTTGTATGGATCATTATCAATGTGGTTATCCGGAAATGCTTTGAAAAACTCTATCGATTCATTCTTATGGTTTTCTTTACCTCTTGTTGGTTGCGTTTTTCCGGGCCAATAAATTTCGGCAGTTTCCGCATGACGTTTGCTGAATGTATCCCAGTCCTGGTTATTCCAAGCATCGTCCAATGTTTTCATCAATTTTAGATTTTCTTCTAAACTCATACTTCTTGATGATCAATATTTGATAAAAAGAATCAACTAATTATGGCCTGAGGTAGTAAGTTTAAACTAACTTTTTGTATTAAATATATCGAATGTGTATTAGATATATTAGATATATATGAATATTAATAATAATATTAATAATAATTCCGCCAAAATTAATGGAGATACTACTTTTGTTTCTAATCCTTCCCTAAAGATAGACCATGTTCATCTAAAGGTATCAAATTTGGAAGATTCCGTTCATTTTTATCAATCAATTCTAGGGTTTAACGTAATAGACAAAGATCCAAAAAAAGATGTAGTTTATCTTGGACCTACATCATTGTCTGATGATAACGATAAATATTCCTCGTCAATATTGGTTCTAACTCAAACAAGCAAAGACAAGGAAAAAACCAATGAACAAAATGGTCTAAAGAAAGAGGCTGGACTATTTCATTTTGCAATATTGCTTCCTGAAAGAAAATACTTGGCTTCATTTTTACAACATGTTCAAAAGAATCTAGATTCACAATTCTATGAAGGTATGGCCGATCACGCTGTGTCTGAGTCCATATACCTTCACGATCCTGATAACATTGGAATTGAAGTCTACAGGGATAGAAAGCCATCTGAATGGAGATGGATAAATGAAAATAAAGTATACATGGTAACAGATCCGCTTGATGTTCAAAATCTTTTAGATCAATTTGGCGATGAAAAGTGGTTTGGATTGCCGATTCATACCTCAGTGGGCCATGTTCATTTGCATGTATCCAACCTTGTCAAAGCCAAAAAATTTTACCAAGGATCACTTGGCCTATATCATACCGCAACATACCCGGGCGCCTATTTTTTTGCAGCAGATGGATATCACCATCACATTGCTACTAATACTTGGATTGGAACAAATATAGCGCCTAGTAGTGCGAACGACACTCAAAAACCTGGCCTTGATCACTATGCTATAAAATTATCTTCTAAAATGGAAGTAATAAAACGGTTAAAAAATCATTTGATAAAAGAAGGGCTAGTTATTGATGAAAAATTAAATTATGCCGATATACATGAGAGTTCCTCATTTTATGTTTACGATCATGATGGAATAAAAATTCAATTTGTATTCAGATAATGATATCTTTGAACCATAAAATTATTTTTCATGTCTTGTCAGGAAAATTATTTATCCATGACTATAAAATGCATGATGCCTAAAACTATGAATGATGTAATTATCATTCTATTTATTTGGTTCATTTAAAATTACATTGAATCTTGATATTCTTAATCTGCTATAAATGAAACCTTATCCCATAAGGAACTTAATCCCCACGGAGGAATACTGTTACTAATAACTAATATATTCAAATAAATAATAAACTATTGGTCATTTCTGATATTTTGACAGGTGACAATAATAACTCGAACAATCAGAATATAATGCTATTTTATATAAGAAAAGGAATATAGAATTTAAAAAGAGGTATATTCTAATCTGTTATTGTGGATAAATCAATTGGAATTGACAAAGTGTTTGATAAACATATCGAGTTTGAGTTTGAAACTAAAGACCTGGAAGCTACTATGGCTACCATGGTCCAAGATCCCTATGTCTATCACGTTCCAACCTTAACAGGAGGGAAGGGTTATAATAAAGTCTATGCTTTCTACAAAAAACATTTTATAGGTAAAATGCCGAATGATTTTAAGATAAAACCAATTTAAAGAACAGTTGGACATGATCAGGTGGTAGATGAAGTAATAATTAGCTTTACCCATGACAGGGAGATAGATTACATGCTCCCAGGCATTCCACCAACGGGAAAATATATAGAAATACCTCCTGTAGTTATTATGAAATTTATCGAAGATAAAATTGCACATGAACATATCTATTGGGACCAAGCATCTGTTTTGGCTCAATTAGGACTTTTAGACCAAAAGGCTCTACCTGTAACAGGAATACAACAATCAAGACGAATAAAGGAGCTCACTAACAAGAATTAATGCCATTAATGTCTTGAGAAAGTATCTTTCTTACTTCAAAATAATAAGAACAAAATATATCTAATCATTATATTTACACCATATCCAAATATAACATACAGATCTCAGAGATACAATTCCACTGGACATTCGATCATTTTGATTTTTTTATTTATTCTGTCCAAATTGAGAAACATAATCGAATCTTATTACCTCACGGGACTTAATCCCTTCCTCCCACCTGTGCCCAGACTGTTACTAATATATAATTAGTCCATTTAGGATTTTAGAATGCAATAATATACAAGTACTAAAAAATAACTGTAAGGGTTTAAAAGATTACATGGTTTTTGTAATTCTTCACCTAATCATGAATGTAGGAATATCACACCAAAATTCGTCTAATATGTTGCCAAATACACATTTGATCTGTCTTGAATCACCTATATTGGGCATGATCCCTACCGGGTGCTCAATCTTGTCTAATGCATAGGAGAGTACTGATTTTACCTTCTCATCCACCTGTTCTTTGCTTACAAATGGATTAGCAAGCCCAGTCATATTATCATTAGTCTGAGTAACTGTATTGTTCATTTGTATGTATCCAATGGTAGGAGATTTACTGAAATCATCAAGTATTGAGGCCACTAAAACATCTTTGGCTTTGATAAAATCATTTGCTGTGCCAGTCATCGTATATGTTGTATCAAAGTACGGTCCTACATAACTAGCTCCATCGGTAACGGAAAAATCGCCTTCTGTAGTTTTTGCAACGTTAATGTTGTAGTTTGACTGTGCGATTGCTGTTGTTGACACTGACGCACAAAAAATTAGACCACTCATAACTATAAGGACTTGAACCAAAAGAGCTGCCTTGAACTTAATTCGCATAACCTAGGTCAAGAAGTAATGAATATAAAGATATCATCAAAACTCTGTCTTAAGCAATTAAGTTGCTTTATTTTTTATTTTTAACCTTTTTGTCATATACGCCACTACTATTAATGACAATAGGTTTATTCCATCTTGCATTATATCTTCCATATCCATATCAAAAATTAAATTTATATCTACAATTATCGGATGATGATGAATATTAATAATTAATTGAAATAAAACATCAATGTTTTATAGTATTGCTTTTATTGTGAAGTAGAATCCCTTTTAAAGAACTAATATCGTCAGCACTAATCCCCATGCATCCAGACTTATTTGATATTTGTTAATAATGCCAGTTCTTTTCTATTTAATATTTCTAAATGATTTACTGTCTGATTCTTTATGAAATAATTGAATCTTAATATTATACAAGTTCTTTGATACAATTTTTTATTTAAGATCCTCTTTCGCGTCATGCTAGCCCTTTTATACAGATAAAAGTTTATGAATTAAAGAATTTGTATGCAAGTAATTGTATTAAACGATATGACTGGGATCAACTAATAAAGTTCTTTTAAATTTCGGAGTTCTCTGTTTTATTGTCTTTTGTATAAAACTCCATTTTATCTTCCGATATTTCAGCTGGATTTTCATCATAAAATGTTGTGGGATCTTGCCTATCATATCTTCTAACGCCTATGATAGGTCCATTACAATAGTCGCATATATCAAATACTATGTCATAAAAAATGTCCTTCTTGTTATCAAGCCTCTGTACTTTGAGTTTACTGACCACAATTGGATGATTGCAAATGCGACATTTCATATAATCCTAACTACCGCATCAGATGCTAATAAACCGTTATTTAATTTGACTGAAAATGAAAATGAATATATATTGTTATCTCTTTATTGCATTGTTTATTTTACAGTAAACAGGATCTATCTATATCTGCCTTGGTAACACCGTTATATAGTGTCTTGATATTAAATATGAAGCCTGGTCAATTAATTATTCACCATGACATAATCAATCGATTAATCACAATCAGAAATTTTTCACAATATATTAGTAGTTGTTAATCCTATCTAATTCAGGCTTTCCCGTTATAGTTTTCATGGCGAGGTTAAAGTATCCTTATATAATGCTGCTGGAATTTTTATTTAATTGGAAAGACTACAAATAAATGAAATTCTTTTTAATAATCGCAAATTAACCATAATTACTGCAGCGGTTATAGTCGTTCTAATAATATTAAATCTATTAGCTACCCGACAAATCATTTATTTGAATAACGGTGGCGAGATCGCTCTTTTTACACTTACGACAGTTTTTGGGTATGGGATTGGATCTTTAATCCTTTTAGGCTTTACTAGATATATTACTAAGGATCTCTTAGACCGGTCCACTTTGATGCGAATAATGCATATCATGGTTACTGTTATACAGTTCTCATTATTTGGAATTTTGCTCTTTGTTTTGTATAATAATGTCACAAACTGTCCAGAATACTTTACCGTATGTGGTGGAAATGAATATTTTGTCATCGCCTTTAATGCAATGGCCTCTTTGACAACTGCTGCAATCATGGGATTAATTAGCTACAAATTTTTTATCTGGTACAAGATGCACAAAAGAAATTTTGCTGTATTGTTTTACGGTCTAGCTGCTACAGCACTTGCGATCTCTGTAGCAGGAGATGCTTTTGATAAACTTGTACTTGTTCAACTAGTTAAAGAAGATTCTCCTGATGGTGCAATTCCTATGGCTTCTTTCATTTACAAGGTTTTTGATGAATATGACGGTGCAATAATGTACAAAACAGTAAATCCTGATTATACAACTCTTTATTTAGTACCAAATCCAAACTTGGCTTTATATAACCAAATTATTTATCTTACTTCCCTTAGTCCATATATTTTGACCTGGATTGGAACTGCCTTTTTGCTGGGTTACTACTACAAGAAAACTCATAAGCTTGATTTCAAATTCTGGATAATTTTAGCTGCACCATTAGTTTTGTATCTCATAGGAAGCGGATTAATATTTTCTCTTCCAGCAGATTTTCCTTACAAGTACTATTTTAGATTGATATTTCGTGCAGGTACTATAGCAAGCAGTCTATTATTTGGATTGGCATTTTATTTGATTACTAGGGATTTAAAATCCCAGAAAGTCAAGGATTATTTGACTATAGCCGCTATTGGAATTAGTGCGATTGGTATCGCAAACGAGGTTTCCGCGTTACAACAAACATATGGAGTGGCCGCCCATTCATTAGTTTTATTATCCTCCTATCTATTTAATATTGGATTGTACTCTTCTGCTATCTCATTATCCCATGATAATGCATTAAGAAATACGGTTAGAAAATCAATGCTAGAACTTGTTCAGGATATAGGAACTGCGCAAATGGAAAAGGATATTCAGGATGCTCGAAACATCGTAATGAAAAAAGCATACGAAAGGGAAACACAAATGCGAAATGATACAGGAATTTCTCCCTCTGCTCAAGAGGATGAACTCAAGAAGTATTTAGATGAGATAATCAGCGAAATAAAGACTAAGTAAAAATGCAGGGATTTATTTCTAAATCTATTGTTTTGTAATTAATCATGTAACAGTATCTTTCACAAAAAATTAGAATAGAATCTAAAAAGGTATAACAATTCTCTATATTGTTTACAAATTGAATTGAATAAGATTTCGTAATAGAAAAAATAAAAATAACTTTCTATCTATTCAATTGTAATTGAAATGTAGTGAAGGAATATGTAACAAGTTGTGTTGTGATTTATAACAATGGAATCATAACTTAGATGGGATTTAAAGATCAAGATATTCGTTCAATCTTTATTATCACTCGTTTAATCCTTTCAGAAAGATTCTCCTTTTATGTACACAAAAAAGGAAATAGAGTAAAAGTAGTTGTTAAAGGATCAACAATCGACAAGAATCTTTTCTAACTGATAATGAGATTGTAGATATCGGTGGCTTGCATTTCTTACCAAAATGTAGCAATCAGGATTAATGTATAAGGAAGTATTTTGATTATCTGTAAAAACAATAATTGTTATTTCACAAGAATAAAGAAAGACTTATTCAAAAATGAATCTCCAGTTGTAGTTGCTCTCTAGCAGATGAACTATTACTGGATCAAATTGTATAGATTTTTTTGAATCCTCCATTTTGGATGTTCCTAATTCTCTAAAAAAGGCTTCCAATCCGGCAGGAGTGTAGGTTACAAGTAGTTTGCCTTGATCTTTTCCAATTTTTTTATAAGAATGATTCACGCCTTTTTCAAATCTTAACACAGTATCTTTATTTCCTTCTAGAATTTCCTTTCCGTATCTAAAGGAAAAATTACCTTCAATCACATGCATTACCAATGCTTCATTTCCGTGTTTGTGTAAAGGTATTTCCGACTCTTCACCTGGAGGAAAAGTAATTTCAATTATCGAATATTTGTTCCCAGTTTGATTACCAGAAACAAGAATTTTATAAATTATTCCATTTAGGTTATATTGTTCAATAGGTTTATAATTTTGGGAAAAATTTTTATTATCCTTATCGCTAATCAATACTTTTTAAATAAAATTAATAAATATTTAAATAATTTCCAAACTTTTACGATATACAACTTTAATTAGGATTGTGCGTATGCTTTGTGAAGTTATTACAATTCGACAAATTGTATCAGACAAACTGAAAGAAATACTCAACAATACAGCAAGTCTTTAAATTTGACCATTAGAAGTTAGTTCCAAGATTAGTAGTTTACATGGTTCTATTCAACATTGAACTGTGTCTAAACGTGCCCAGACTGAATTTTTAGATTTATCCTAAAAAAATTATGATGTGATCTATAAGTAAAATATAAATAAAATATAATAAATCCCGTCTAACGGATCCATTCATCCGATCAAATAGAAGGTATATGAATAGTGGTTGATGTATCCATAAAAGGGTTAAGTTAAAGTCAAATAATACCGGTGATCTGTATGCATTTATTGATGCTTTCAATCTAATCATTGTGGATAATGTTTAAACTCATCACCTCATTCAGCTATTTTTCAATTACTATTTCTTGCCTGAAAATAGATGATTCTGCTGTAGTAAACCGTCCAATCATTTGGATAATGGTAAAAAATGATGTAGACTGTGCTCAATCGTATTCTATTTAGGCTCTCTAAAAGAATATTATAATAGAACAAGGATTGAAAAATCATATATCTAATGGTGATATACTAAAGGAGCAGATGAAATGAATAAAATGAAAAGACTAAAAGAAGTAGATGGTGCTATCTGGTTTATTATCTTTCTCTATATCGGCTTATTTTCATTAGCACTATCATTGGTAAAATTAGGGATATTGGATTAGAAAATGCTCTATTAAAGACCACTATAATAGAACAAGATGGAAACAGGCTCCCCTCATTTTATCTTCACGTGCTCCAAAGGGTTAGTACGCGTAGATATATAATAACAACTCACTTTATAACCCAAATTAACAATGTCCTTCAAAAATTTGAAATAAACATTTACAATATTTAGTAGAATCCGTAATACAAGACCGATATAATTCAAGTCCATCGGTTCCGATCCTTTAAACAGTTGCAAATATTATTTCAGTGACTGATAAATGATAAAATAGTATACACGGATGTATGGATAATACCTACACTTGGTATCACTTCAAACTATAAATTTAATAACCAAAATGATTAAATGGAAAGATTTTTGAACCCCACTACCAAAAGGAGCTTAATCCCCACTCACCCAAACTCAACGATCATTTATTTGGTAATAATAATGTGTATAGTTTATCCCGTATTGTAATTTTTGACATTTATAATGAATCAAAACACTTGAGATAATATGAACACATCAAAGTAATGTTAATTTGTAATAGGAAGATAAATAGAATATCAAATGACCATAGTTATCCGCTCAGACCGTGAATTTACGGATCTCCTAAAAAATTCTCTTAGATCCAGGTATGAAAAAAGAAAGAGGTCTGAGGATGAGGTGCATGTTTCTGACATCTTGCCATCTACGTGTATTCGAAAACAATATTACGGTCGTAAGTTTCCTGACCTGGAGCCACTTTCTGATGAATCTATACATCATTTCATAAGGGGCGAGGCCAGTGAGTTTGTAATCACAGATTTAGCTAACATGGGTGTAGCACAGGCGGACTTAGAACTGGACGGCTTAATTGCACATCCAGATATTTTAGATAGAGATGTAATTGTAGAGTTAAAGGATACTCAAAGTACCCGGAGATTGGATATCACAGATCAACGATTCAAATCATATCTTCGACAGTTACTTTACTATATGACTATAACCGGCATAGAAAAAGGGATCATATCAATCAGGTACGGTAATAGGGAAATGCGGTGGATAAAATCCGATGAAAAGGGCGATTATTTCTTCCGGCCTTCTGATGGCAAAGGTCCTCGGATAGAAAGCTGGTCTATACTATTACCCAAGGACGATATAGCCAGGGAACTTTTAAAAAACGAAATGATGCGCAGGAAGAATCTGTTTGTAAAGGCCATAAAGGAAAATGATGTATCTACGCTCCCCCGACTTAATATGAAAGTAAGAAATAGCAAGTGTCCCTACTGTGTATTTTACGATAAATGTATGAATGAGGATGGGGAAACAGAACAAGCCACTAAAATGGCAAAAGAAATCGATCTCTTGGATATTCCTGGACTGGTGGATTTTAAGCCCTCCTTGAAATGACCTAATGGAAAATATATGGAAAATATATCTATTAAAATACGGATCGAGGGATGGATTGTACTATTCAATGTTATAGACCCCTACTAGTTTCGATTAGACTATTTGCTATATCATACAAGGGACATAATCCACTTAAGGTATGGTGTACCCTCTAAAGTGAATTTTACTGAAATTGGTATCTTCCAAATATCTAGTCAGATCTTGTTTTCCGTAATAATGTGGTATGCCTTGGCTATCCTGCGCCATTAAGACTACATGGCATCCAATAAGTATTCGTTCTTCGCAATGCGTGATCAAATTATCTGCTTGCATTTTATCATTTACTACATCCATTGTTGTAGCAAAAATGCCAATTTCAACGCCATTTTTCTTTATAAATGCAGCATCAAAATTCATCTAATTATTACTATTGAACATGATTTAAGTAATTCAAAGTATATTTAGACCATCCTTTGGAATAATTATTATGCCGTAATTAAATGAATTCTATTTTATCTTAAAATCAGTAAGTAGTCAAAACCAATTTACGGGGTGAAAAGAAGAATAACTATATTTGTGTTTAATCTATGGTAAGGAAATCTATGAATTTATTATTGTCATTTCAGTTTAAACATAGCCTTTATAAGTACTACATTGACATCCCGTTACTGTGCATCTTGGAAGTTCAGAATTCTTGATGTGAAGCTTTTTTGAGTGTGAACAATTTTTACACGGGATGTAATCCGTCGGGTTGAAAAAATTTATCATAGAGAATTATGTGCACAATCATATTTAAGATGATTCAAATGTTAAAAGTAGTTGATACTAAAAATCAGTTTAGATCAAATCAATTGAAGTCCCATTTACAATAAAGTTATAAAAGATAGAGAAAAGCTCACTCTGGTTGTAAAAGTTTGAATAAACTATTGGTATTAATAAATCGTATTAAAACCTTATTCCCGCTGGGAACTTAATCCCCACGGGCCGATGATCAATTTGACTTTTTGAATAATGGATAATATGTGAATATGACCTGCATCTGATCTAGGTCATTCTGAAATTAAACTATACTCAATAGATCTATTGAAACCAAGTAGGTAGTGTTTGAGTCATGATCTTGTTTTTTCTGTGAGGTATGCAGATACTATATTATAAAACGTTCATAATAGCCAGACGTAAGCTGGCTTTATCATTCTAATATAATCAGTTACCCATTAATGCAGATAAGGCTTTTGTGAAGCGTTGTAGACTTTCCTTGGTCTGGATATCGATAATAGTCCCGTGTGCATCAATTTTTCCCTTAATACCCTGAATCAACAAGGTGGTCTCGGAGGTAAAGGTTGCCATAAGGGTACGCATTATCAACTGCAATTCTTCATGACCTTTAATCCCACTTGTGGAAGCGGTGATGATTCCTAAGGGCTTTCTGGAAAAGACGGTAGTGGCCACACACCATTCTATGGCGTTTTTTAAACCCGAGGGTATGCTGAACACGTACTCCGGAGTGCTGATAATGATTCCATCAGCATCTTGGATAAGGTTGCGTAGACCCGTAATTTCTGACGGCGTATGTTCCAGAGACTGACCGGGGTCGAAATGCGGTAATGTTTTCAACTGGTCGTAAACTATTACCTGGAAAATATCCCTAGCTTCTGATCGGATGTTCTCTACCAATATGTGATTGGCCGATGACGGCGAGGCGCTTCCGATCAGGGCAACAACGTTCTTCATATTCTGCAATTAACTTTCAAAAATTATGTATAAAAAGAATTCAAA
>DATEOO010000443.1:0-2656 GCA_035274085.1 Candidatus Nitrosocosmicus sp. | reverse complement strand
ACAAAATGCTATTGTTAATATAAATTTCTTCATTTCAATATTTCCATATTAGGATACTTCCTCAATCTTGCCAAAGCCGCCAAATGAAACTACTGAGCCAGGAGTTATCAGTTCCATGAATTTTTTGTAAAGTGGTTCAATACTTTTGTCACCCTCCATGTTTTGACTAAATTCTTTTACATGTGCTGCATCTCTATAGGATTGTATCTCAAGCCATACCTCTTCATCCTCGGTCGCTGAAATTGTTTTTGATAAATTCACAAATTCCATCATGTTATCTCTATTTTCAAGAGAAAATACTTCAAAGCCAGATGCACCATGTCTAATAAAAAAATCTCTAGACTGTCTGTTAATTTCTACCATTTCGTCATGGTTCTTCTTTGGGGCGCGATAAAGGAAAATTTCAATATGACCGCGTGATCTTTTCAGGTTTGAGGAAGTATTTGTAGTACTCATTATGGTTCATACTTTTACAAAATATAAAAATCATCAAGGGATCAAAAGTATATCTATTCTTACTTAGAATGTATTACGACCACAAAGCCAGAAGGTTTTGATTTATCCGTCGCCAAAACCTTAATTGAGGGTAAAATTTAAGATTTATTTTTATTAAATATTTTTGAATATTAAACAAAATCGATCTCTTTAGACCGTAGTTTTGAAATCGGACCGAATTTTAATCCTTTCTCAAATCCTAGATTCCCTTTTGCAGATTAAACTTGATTTCCATTGGTAATAGCAATATTTATAGCAAAGGTGATGGATGATGATAGTTATACCCAATCAAAAGAAAAACCAACAAGTAAATACAGGAAGTTCTTTATGCTCAAACTGCAAGAAAGCATACAACATAGATGAATCACGTTATGATGTTTATACTCATGGGTTTGTATGTCCAAAATGCGGTAGGTAAAAAAAGTGAATACCTCGTTCCACTGTTTAACTAACTAAAAATCTGTGAAGCTTTGATACCATTTAATAAGATTAACCGGATAAAGATTTGTGTCCGAATTTATATCACCACCCGTTCTTTCCGTCAATAACATCAGATTTGTTTAATGGTATTATTATACAAAAATGATGAAATACTTTGAAAAATACCTTTCGAACTTAATCTCTAAATATCTCCTCTATTTTTGATATTTTATATCCGCACGTGGGATTACCACATGTGATTGACCATTTTCCCAATCCCATCTCTTCAAGAGTTTCTACGGGAGTAGACTGATCAACAATCTTGTCTGCTACCGTAGACTGAAAATTTTCTTTTTGACCGCATTTTGGACAGCCTATAATCATGACTTGACTGACTAAGTCGCCCATATTACCGTTAAATGTTGTCATATTTTCACTACGATATGGGGTTTAATATTTTAATTCTTTAAGTTATGGATCATCCGCTCATTCTACTATGTTCTATGAGAAGAATTACAGAGTTGACCTACTCTAGATAGTAATACTTTAAGGCTAACAGGCTTTTCTACTACTTCAGCAAAATTCGCATTGATGAAATCCTCGCTCGTAAGGCGGTCATCATCAAAATAGGCGGTTAATAAAAGAATCTGTACATGTTGATTGTATTGTCTTATCGCATTAGCAAGTTCTATTCCGTTAAGGTGGGGCATCCTCAAATCTGTAATAAGCAAAGAGTATTTGTCAATATTATGACTAAAGTCTTTAACTGCTAACAATGGATCTGTAAAAGAAACTGTTTGAAAACCAGATTTTTTCAAGCTTTCTCTATAAAGATTTGCCAATTCGGCCTCATCGTCTACTACCATAACATTTTGCGATAAAGCCATGGTTTCGTGACTAAAACAATCTATTTAAATTTAATGCACTGTTTCATTAATCATTCAAATGAAGATTTCTACAATAAAGCTGTTTAAAGAATTCGAATCCTCTCATCGGTTCTGGTCAAAAAACCATTTCTACTATGTATAAATACTATTTAACACATAATATATTACCAATCATTCTGTCATCTGCAAGGCTACATCATTCCTGGAATGGGGAAAAAGACACTACTCCCTTGCTACTGTTCTCAAACCCCATTCTAGTTGGACTAGTTTCCTATTTTCATCATCTTGTTGTTTCAAAACTGGCCCGGAGTTCGAGAACGTGATATGAAAAATTTTTAGCAATGTAGAGTATTTTCATCAAGATTTTTCGGATTGAATTACAGCACATTACTTTTCAATTCTATTTTTCAAATTATTCAAAAAAAATACAATTCAATATTTTTTGATTTGGTTAGATCTACAGCATCAGATTTTCACTCTAATTGAAATTTCAATTTTTATCAATCTGATTTGAAAAATATTTTCATATCATCGGTCATCGAATTCGTTCTATTGCAAGTCCGATAGAAATATGATTCTGGAAAAGCACTAATATTGGATTTGGCTTTGTCAATGAATGGAGGTCTTTGAGATTTTGTGTATTTTCGAAGATGAAAATGGCAGGATATCACACTGCGGCGTTAAAGGCTATGGCATCCAAAGTATTGAGATTATAGAAAAATTGATCAGTGAAGATACTTGTTCCTTTTTTGCTTATAAAGGAGAAAACAAAAAGATGGTATACACAAAATCTTCTAAAGATGGAACAAGATTTCTTACAATTGACCCAAATGATTATGGCCTGGATACACTAA
>DATEOO010000442.1:0-4949 GCA_035274085.1 Candidatus Nitrosocosmicus sp. | reverse complement strand
TGATAACTCAATTGGGGAAAAAACCGTGGTTGTCTATGGTGAAGATAAAACCACTAAACTATTTGTACAGACACTTAATAATGCAAAAGACAGGTGGGATAATTACGCTGATTCCCATGGACCTACAGTAGCAATGGGTGTAGAACAATTAAGGAAAGGTATGAGACATGCGTATGAAAGAGGGGTCAAAATCAAATACATTTCTGAGATTACAAAACACAATATCAATTACTGTAAAGAACTGATGAAAATAGCTGAGGTGCGTCATGTGGATAATGCAAAAGGAGGTATGGCAGTAAGCGAAAGTGAATATATTGCTACAGCTAAATTGCAAGAAGCCAAACCTGTGTCCCACCTTATCCATAGTAACGTAGTGGAAATAGTGGAACAGCAACAGTATGTTTTTAAGAGTCTTTGGGCCAACTCGATACCCGCAACACAAAGGATTAGAGAGATCGAGGATGGCCATGAGAGAATAGAAACCAGGATTCTTGACGATCAAGACGAAATTAATGATAAGATAAAGTCTTTAAGTAAAGATGGTGAAGAAATACTAATTTGCTCAGATACCGGCTTGCTTAAAATAGTTCATGATCGCTTTTTTTCAGTATATCAAGAAATAATGGAAAATTATGATAAGGGATATCACAAGGGTGTAAGATGGATCACAGACTTGGGTCGTAGAGAGGATGCCAACGTAGCCAAGTTATTCATGGATATGGGCATCAAGATAAGAAGTATACGAAACCTACCTCCACCAAACTTTCTAGTAACTGACCGAGTCTTTTTCTCAAACTCTGAAAAAATTGATCACAATCAAGATAGGAAAAACATTAAGCAGATGTTTACAACAAATGATGTACTATATATCAACCAGTACAAATTAACATTTGAGGAACTATGGAAAAATGGCATAGATGCTGTAGACATTATAGAGGACATAGAAAGGGGACTTGATACTGAAAGAGTTGACATTATCTCAAGGTCAAACAACGCTGAAACTGCATATCTTGATCTGCTGAGATCATCAAATAAAGAAATAATGTTAATACTTCCAACTGTAAACGCGTTTCTAAGGCAGTGGAAACTAGGGGTGTTTGAATTAATAACCCAAGCAGCAGTGAACAGAAATGTAAAGATACGGATGCTGATCCCTAGTAACGAGAAGACAGCGAAGTTTGTTGAGAGATTAGAAAAGCAAAGTTTGTCGGTATACAATACAAGTAATAATGATAGCAATAAGGTCCAGATTAGGTCTATCCAAACTTTGACTGAAACACGATCTACCATTCTTATAGTCGACAAAAAGGTATCATTGGTAATGGAACTAAAGGATGATTCCAAAGAAAAGTTTCATGAAGCCATAGGGATATCGACATATTCAAACAGCAAAGCAGGAGTTTTATCTTATGTTTCAATATTTGAGAACTTATGGAACCAAACCGAAATATATCAACAGTTAAAAAAAAGTGAAGAGTTGCAGCAAGATTTTATTCGTATTACCGCCCACGAATTAAGGAGTCCTATACAACCAATACTGGCAATTTCGGAAATGCTCAAATCAAATGTAAACTCAAAGGAATTAGGAAATTCTCAACAGATCCAATTGAATAGAGAAGAGATAAACGACTATATTGACGCTATTATAAGAAATGCAAAAAAATTAGTATCATTAACAAATGATATTCTAGATATTACCAGAATAGAAACAAACTCCTTGACTCTTAGGAAAGAGGCCGTTAATCTAAGACTGTTTTTGCTAGAACTGGTGATGGAATACGAAAGCCAACATACAAGTAAAATGGAAACTATGGATCTCCATACTACAACAAATTGTAACAGATACAAAACTCGCATAGATTATTCACAATTAAACAATAGCAGAATAGACGATTCTCTTTTGGTAGAACTAGACAAGTCAAGGATCTCACAAGTAATTTACAATTTATTGGATAACGCATTTAAGTTTACAAAGGACGGTGACGTTATACATGTTATATCAGATGTAGAATTTATAAATGACCAAAAATGTGTAGTTATATCCGTAAGAGACAGCGGAAAAGGCATTAATATGGAAATATTACCCAAGTTATTTACCAAATTTACTACCATGTCAGAAAAAGGAATTGGCCTTGGATTATACATCACAAAGAATATAATAGAAGCCCATAGTGGTAGGATTTGGGCAAAGAACAATGCGAATGGAATTGGCGCCACATTTTCGTTTACCTTGCCATGCGAGCCATAGTATAAATGGGATCTTGACGACAGCAACAATCTCGCTAACACAGGGAACAGCCCTCATGTATTTTATTATTTTTGCTTATAAGAAGGATTCATAATGATATCAAATTGGATGAATGTTTAGATCCTTTATATCATTTAATGTCAATGTCCGATGTGAACCTAATGTATGTTTTTATCCAAAAAATCCTCTAACTGTACCTCTGTCATGGGCTTGCCAAATTCAGGACTTAATTAGAATTTTCATAGATAATATTTTATGATCATAAAGTATCCAAAGATGGCAGTAACGTTTTAAGATGCATTGAATACATAAGCCTATACCATTTATATCTATTACAAATTGCTTTCACGGTTATTCTTGTTACTTGATGAAAGTATTAGAAGATCATGAAAATACAAGTATAGCAATTCGTTCTTGCCAAAGCTGAGAACCACTACTTTGTTTAAATAATATTTATATTTGATGTATATCAGATGCAAGTAGGAATTGACAGTTTTGCAGCTTTTCATATTGATACCAAGAGATCAATAAGTTCATCTGAACGCTTACAAAGATTGGTTGAACAAATTGAATATGCAGATCAGATTGGGTTGGACGTATTTGGAATAGGTGAACATCACCGTCATGGATTCCTTGATTCTGCTCCAGCTGTCATCCTAGGAGCAGCGGCAACACGAACTAAACATATCCGCCTTACCAGTGCAGTAACGGTATTGAGTGCAGTCGATCCCGTAAGGATATTCCAAGAATTCGCAACTTTGGATCTTTTGTCTCAAGGTAGGGCGGAGATGGTAGTAGGCCGTGGCTCATTCATTGAGGCATTTCCATTGTTTGGCTTGAAGTTGGATGACTACGATTCACTTTTTTCAGAAAAGCTTGAATTGCTGTTAAAGATTCGTGAAAATGAACATGTGCATTGGTCTGGCAAATATCGACCTGCTCTAACTGGCCAGGGAATTTATCCAAGGCCCTTGCAGAATCCTCTGCCGATATGGATAGGTGTTGGTGGAACTCCGGAATCTTTTGTCAGGGCTGGTTTACTCGGATTACCTCTGATGGTCGCAATCATCGGAGGCCAGACACCAAGTTTCAAACCATTAATAGATCTCTACAGAGAAGCAGGAAAAAGGGCGGGGCATTTACCAAATCAGCTGAACGTAGGTATCCATTCGCTGGGTTATGTGGCAGAGAGCACTCAAGAGGCAGTTGACGACTTTTTTCCAGGCTATGCACACAGCATGAACGAAATCGGAAAGGAGCGTGGATGGCCTCAGATAACTCGTAGGGATTTTGAGGCCCAGAGGGGCCCAAACGGAGCACTTCTCATAGGCAATCCCAAAGAAGTTACAGAGAAAATTATTAGACACAGTCAAGCCCTCGGTGGCATATCCAGAGTTACTTTTATGATGAACCCCGCATCGTTACCGCACGAAAAGCTTATGCAAGCGACGGAACTAATAGGTTCCCAAATAGCCCCGGTTCTACATAAACTCGATTAAATCGATCTACAATATGTTTAAGAGACGTACATTTCAGAAGAGACTCATTATCATATTAGAAAGTATTGTTCTTTGCAAACACATGCGGAAGCCGAGTAGAAAACACCCGGAATATTGTGAAAATTAGAGAAACATAAAAGCGTTCACTTGATAAAAACTATCTTAATATTAGAGAAGATAAAGAAATCAAGTCTCGCTAAGAGACGAAAAGAATAAGAAAAAAAACGAGTACAGAGGAAATTATTATAGAATTACCAAAACCAAAAATTACGGTTAAATGTATATTGAAAGAGATCTTTTTAAAAATTTATCTTTTCTAAACTTTGGTTAAGAGGATTAGGATGTTAGAATCACTAGCATTCTAAGCTTTAACAGTGACTCCATTGCATCAATTCCTAGAATTCCTATAGCAGTATCTTTTAGATCCATATTATGGATTCTTTCTAAAATACCGGCCAGTAAGTTGTGTTTTTTCCTCAACTCATTAATACTTTCTTCAATTACTTGGTCAAGATTCTTATCCTCCCCTATGAAAGTTAATCTCGTAGCATGAGTTTTCAATAGCGACCTTACAGGATCAACTATTACTAATACGCTAAGGGCTTCTTTCAAATCCATGTCTGGAATTCTTTCTAAAATGGCAGTAAAAATTGGGTACTTTGTCCTCAAATCGTCACTCTGTTCCTTAACCTTATGATGGCTAACTTTTTCATTTGAACTACTCATAAGTCACAATCTTCAATCAGGGTATTTTAAGCTTACTTCTATTGCTATAAGAATACAGTTTCATGAAATTGGTAGTGTTTCTATTTCATCTCGGTTCCTAGACTTATCAGGTCTTTTGGTGTTATACCTTGCTTTGTATATCTCAAAGAATTCAAAGTACACTATTTGATTAAAATGTCTCGTAGAATTTTTCTATCTTATTACTTGTTTGAGGATAACGTATTTTCCAAACATGTATTTTGATCTTTCTATTGGCTGAAATGTATCCATTGTAACTGCTTTAATTTTGCCGGAATTATCATAGTACTCGATACCCCATTGAGTATCTGAGCTTAATCATAGTTCTTTATCTCAAATATGGTAATTAGAAATTGCGGAGACAGATTCACAATAATGGATAAATATAAATAGTATGGCAGATATTATGTATGAGAATCCATATGCAATTCTATAAAACAAAACAATTTATTATTCTA
>DATEOO010000441.1:0-2768 GCA_035274085.1 Candidatus Nitrosocosmicus sp. | reverse complement strand
AAAAGCTTATGCGTGACAGACAGGTTGCTGCTATTACAGAGGTTAACAACCGTGCGGCAGAGCTACAAGGAGCAGGAAGAACAGTACTTTTAGCTGCCATAGATGGCCGACTTCAAGGTGCCTTTGCAGTAGCTGATACAGTACGTCCTTCAAGTGGTGAAGCTGTAAGACGTTTGAATTCCATGGGCATACAGGTCGCTATGTTAACAGGTGACAACCATACCACAGCAAAACGTATTGCAGCCGAACTAGGGATCAAGAATGTCTTTGCTGACGTCCTACCTGGAGATAAGGCAGCAAAGGTTCAAGAGCTCCAAGCAAAAGGAAAACGCGTAGCTATGGTAGGGGACGGTATAAATGATGGCCCTGCATTGGCCCAAGCAGATGTAGGAATTGCTATTGGGGCAGGGGCTGATGTAGCTATGGAGACTGCAGATGTAGTTCTTACTAAGAGCGATCCACTTGATGTCGCAAAGGTAGTTCTTCTAAGCCGAGCCACTCGAAGGAAAATGCAGCAGAACCTTTGGTGGGCAGCAGGTTATAACATAATAGCATTTCCCATAGCTGCAGGAATTTTGTATCCCTTCATAGGTTTAATATTAAGGCCCGAAATTGGGGCTATCGCAATGTCAGGTTCATCGCTTGTAGTAGCTCTCAATGCGCTATCACTCAAACGGGTGAAAATAAGAGAAGTCATTTAGACAATTGACTGAGTGAGTGGATACTACTGAGCAAAAGAAGTATAATGTGTGTTCCTGATCTCGTCAATAGCACAACCACCAGAAAACATAATCTTATTTACGCTTTTAAACATCAGTCTTTCTATTATCTCTGACTCTTTGTGAAACATCAAAGACTATGCAATATAATTTAGGAACTATTGCGAACATGCTGGTTTCGAACCATCTGTAAAACACCGACTACACAGGTGGACAGTAAATAACAACAGAATCAGTTTTTATGAATCTCTGAACTGATAGCTGCGAATCTATCAAGATTAATATGGATTTAACTAATTAAGATTAACAAAGTGTCCTCTCCAGCTAGGAAATAATGTTACAAAATTCTAAGTATAGTCGCATTATAGGTTACACTAATATTGATAACATAGTAGGTCTTTATTGAAGATATTTGAAAACTTCAATATGAGTATTTCACCCCATACAAGAACCCTGGAGAAGATTCTCTTCTATAGTTTATATGATAAATTGGTTTAAAACAGACTTACGTATCATAGGCTCTCTCTCTTCTGCCATAGGGATTGTTTCTCAATGGAGAAATAATATGTAGGCGATTGTTTAGATTGTTAAGAAGGAAAACTATCCTCTTACAACAGACAAAGGTTGAACATTTACTTCGATATCGACAATCTCAAAATCTTGCCAAAAAAATCATATCATAATGGATATACATTCTTCACGCAAAATGCTAAATTTGTTGCATTCTATAATTGTAGGTGAAGGCCTTTTCTTATTTTGCTCAAATTCATCCTACACTTGAAGATAATGGCAAAAACTTTACCATTTTTCATACATTTCCAGAATCTGGTAGATACAAACTATGGATTGAATTTAAACCAAAAGACGGAAATCAAACCCTTGGAGCATTTATGATTGAGATATTAAAAAAATGATCCTGCCTGTGCCCATATTTTCAGGATAGGTCAAATAATAAAAAACATTGATAGTATCAAACAAAATTTCACTTCAATGCTAAAAATGGCTTTTAGAATTCCGACGTTGTTAAATACCAGTGCTACAAAAAAATCATTTATTGCTCACCTTGTGTAGTTCCTTCCGCTAGTAGTGACTGGATTGCTTTTTCTGTTTCATCATAGCCTCCTTCACCAATATGGTCATATCTTATGAATCCTTGAGTATCAATAAGATAATCTCTTGGCCAGTATTTATTCTGATAAGCTTTCCATGTTGCATAGTTATTATCCTGAAGTACCGGATACTCTATCTGATAATCTTTTACAGCTTGTTTGACATTATCTGTATTCTTCTCAAATTCAAACTCTGGCGTATGTATTCCTATAATAACTAAACCTTTATCAGCATAGTTTTCATACCATTTGTTCAGATATGGAATTGTATGCATACAATTAATGCACGTATATGTCCAAAAATGAACAAGTACAACTTTTCCATTTAAATCTCCAAGTTTTACTGGATCTGTATTTATGTAACCTGTAATCTTGGAAAAGTCCGGAGCTTTTTTGAATTCAGATTTATCGGTTTTAAATTGAGTACTATAGATATGTGCTGCTTCTTCCATGTAGCCTTTTATTGGTTTTGTTGTTGTTGTTGGAGTACCTATTTTGTTTTTTTCAAGCTGCGCTGACGCAAATTTGATATTTGCATTATCAAAATATGTAGAAATACTTCCAGCAAGTATTACAGAAATTATTGCTGCCGCTATTACTATACCTATCAGAACTGTACTACTGCTATTGATGGTGTTACTTTTGTACATAACTGATCAAATTCCTCTTTCAATATTAATTCTTTGGTTGGCCAGTAGGAATTTTCTAGTAAAGCCAGATGAGTAGTAAATACAAGCATATTCAGTAAAATCAGCATTGCATATTACAGGATTAAAGTATTTTAGATGCTTATCATTTTTCGATTATTCCTGTAGCATATTAGAAGAAAGCGACAGTAACTAATATCCTCAAATTACATCTATATTAGATTTAAATCATTTTTTGTGAGTATTCAATTTGATTTGACTCAAAGATTATTACTTATGACATCCCAATGACA
>DATEOO010000440.1:0-2824 GCA_035274085.1 Candidatus Nitrosocosmicus sp. | reverse complement strand
CACTGGCGGTGGATGTTCTGGGTTATCATATGGAATGGGCTTTGAGGAGAATCCGGACGAAGATGATGTAATACTAGAACAAAACAAAGTAAAGATTTTGGTAGATAATTATAGCCAAAAATATTTGAAAGGAGCCGTAGTTGATTATATCGAGAGCTTGATGGGATCAGGATTTAAGATAACTAATCCAAACGTTACAAAGAGCTGCTCATGTGGTCACTCATTTTCGACTGAGTAATTTTTTTATTTCTCTAGAATACATTTTTAATTCATCTTATTATTTCCTTCATTCGGGCAAGCAGATTATTAAGCTTCCTTAATTTATTAAATGAATAGAAAATGTCCTTAATTGATGCGACAAGACGAAAATAAACCAGAATGTTTTCCAACCTACTGCAGCTGCTTCTGATCTATTTTTTATTTAAAAAATATACGTTCAGGTCAATTTTTATTTAAGGCCAAATTCCTCTTAGCTTTATTGCTTCAGCAACTCTATTGACTGCCAAGGCTATGCTTGCTGTACGCATGTTTGTGTTATATTTTTGATGAGCATCATAAACTTCGCCAAATGCCTTTGTCATGATTACATCTAATCTGTTGTTTACCTCATCTTCGGACCAGTATTCTCGCCTTAGATTTTGAAGCCATTCAAAATACGATACAGTTACTCCACCACTATTAGCTAATACATCTGGGATAACTAAAATATTGTTTTCATATAAAATTTTATCAGCTTCGGGAGTAGTTGGACCGTTTGCTGCTTCAGCAACAATTTTAGTCTTAATTCTAGATGCGTTCTCCTTAGTAATCTGATTTTCTAACGCAGCTGGGATTAAAATCGTACATTCTGTAGCTAATAATTCATCATTATTTATTTCAGTTGCACCAGGGAAGCCACTTATTGATTTCTTTTCCAGCTTATATTTTATCAATTCATTTGCTTTAAATCCATTCTTGTTGATTATTGCTCCTTGTGTGTCTGAGACAGCGATAATTTTTGCACCCTGTTCTTCAACTAATTGAGCTGCAAACTGTCCTGCATTACCAAATCCTTGCACGACTACTACTGCCTCTTTCATATTGATATTTTGTTTTTTTGCAGCTTCTCTTACAGTAAAGGATAATCCTCTCCCTGTAGCTTCAGTTCTACCTAATGATCCACCAATGGGCAGCGGTTTTCCAGTAATTAGACCAGGTTCTCCCCGGTTGCCCTTGAGTGTAGAATATGTATCCATTATCCATGACATCTCTTGGCCTCCAGTATATACATCTGGTGCCGGAATGTCAGTATAGGGTCCAATAATATCAGAAATGGCATACGCATATCTTCTTGTCATCCGTTCTAATTCTGAGGTTGACATATTCTTGGGATTGCAAATTATGCCTCCCTTGCCACCTCCTAGGGGTATCCCTACTACAGCACATTTCCAAGTCATCCACATAGAAAGTGCCATTACTTCCTCAATGGTTACCTGAGGATGATATCTAATTCCGCCTTTAAACGGACCCCTTGCATCGTTATGTTGAGAACGAAACCCCGTAAATACCTCTATCCTTCCATCATCCATCTTCACCGGTAGGGATACTGTTAGAACCCTCTTTGGCTTTGCTAGTATTTTGTGAATACCTTCATCTAAATTGATAATTTTTGCAGTTTCTTCGAGCTGTTTTAAAGCCATTTGATAAGGATTATTAGTCGATCCAAACTCGTTAGTATTATTTGTCATTATAATAGAGGGAAAAATTTTGATATATTTAAATTTACTCCAAAATCCGCTGCTATAAATTGATATTTTTGAGATGAATGGATTTAATCCCACAATATCAGAAATTGATTGAATATTTTATAGCATTTATCCCTATGTTTAATGATATTATCTGACCAATTCAACAATCAGAGAAGTGTTCTTGAACTATGTGATAATTCTTATAAATAAATCTTTAAGGTATACTCCGTGAATTTATTCTCACTGGACCCTATCAGTATAGACCATGAGATCTTAGCAGTAAAAAAAGCATGGTCTTTCAAATAGTCGAACTTTTCTGATAATTAAGGCGAGATGCGCTATTCATTAATTCACCAACTTCAAATCGTTTCTATACTTCAAATTACAAATTACATTAACTGAATTAGGGCAGAAGGTATCAAAATGATTTAATATCTCTATTCTACCTCCTATTTGCAACTTCCAATCATCTTATTTATCTCTAGAGTAATATTATGATCCTAAAATCTTATCACCGGTAACTACTTTCCATTCGATAAGTACCACTTTATTGCACTTGCGAACTTGTGATTATACCTGCTCATGCTCCTATTAATATCTATTATGAGACTGTTTAATTATTAAAAAAGATTTAGACAAAGTAACGAATCTTTTTGCTGACTTTTTACTTAGATTTGTTGATATATCTTCTACTTTATTAATCATGTGTTATATATCACTTACCCACGATATTTGCAAGTTCAAAATAATGGCAAAATCATATTAAAAATGATGTAAAATACTCATATCTATACTAAACCTTACCAAACCATGTCACTATTTAATATTTTGATTTAACCTATATCGAGGTTTGAAGATGAAAAATTTCAATAGAAAGGATATTAGTATTCTAAAATTGTTACTTAATTTGCTATCATGAATTCTCATTATTAAACCAGTCAGAGTGCACATAAATAGTATTCTTGATACTCACTATTTGTTTGGTAAATACTGAATTCCTAAAACGGTTTCCCACAGATTTTACAGTGAATTTGGATAGTTTTGAATATATCGCAACTATATCAAAGAGGTTGTTAGATCATTATACCAGAACCTAT
>DATEOO010000439.1:0-5666 GCA_035274085.1 Candidatus Nitrosocosmicus sp. | reverse complement strand
TACAGCAGATATTCTATATACGTCGATCATGGCCTCTATATGAAGATGTTTTATCTCATATATGACTCTAGGATCTGAATTTAAGGCTTTGAAGTCAATAAACACCTAGAATGCTAAAAACAACATCTTTCATGATACAGAAAAAGGGAAAGATACCTAGGGAGCCTCCGAAACTCCAGCAATGTTAAAGACATATAGAACAGGTTATGTTATCTGTAAAATCTAAAAATTGTAAAGAACGAAAAGAATTTAATACATTAAAAAACGAGGAAAAGATAGCAAACTATCACTCAACTATAACAAGTAGGACTGTGAGTGATTTAGTTTGATAAGGTATTAGGGTTCGGTACAAAGTCATAGATCTGTGAGTGCTCCAATATCTTGTTCTGCGAGTTGCAAGAGATCATTTGTTTTAATTCTATATTATATTTTATGACCTCAGCCAAATCAACAAACCGTCAGGATTATGTTTTAATTATTTAAATCATCATAACATAACAATCATGTGACTAAAACAACCATCTTAATATTACTGGGAATTCTTAGCATTGCGGTTTCAGTTAACACCGAGACTTTCAATCTAGTAGTAGCACAATCGTCAATAGTGAACTCTTCAAATTTAACTTCTCCAAATAATCCCAGCGTAACAATAGGTGAAATATTAAACGGAACAAGCACGCAAGAAAATACTTCTAATGAGTCAGACAGTAATTTTGGATTACTCTAACAATTACAATTTACGTGATACGGACTTTGATATATTATAGCACACAAATACGTGGGACGAATATGAATTTCACACCATTTCACGGCAATTATTGAAAATACTCTAAGTTTCTGTATTTTTTATATCTCATGAGATTCTAGTAGGAAATACTTTTCTTGACACATATGTTGGAAATAAACCGCAAATCCTTATCTTGATGTATAAATAAATTTCCCCCCCCCGGATCGGAGCTAAACAATCAGCATCATAGTCTGATCAGTAGTAATGACATCTTAAGAGTTGGTAGGGTTTAACATCTGGAATTGTCAATAATCTAAAAATGCTTTTATTGAATAAGGCTATAGTTTCTTGCGAAATTATAGTTCTATCCGATAAAAGCATTGAAGTTTGTATAACATAATATTTAACTTATGATCATTTTAGAAGAGAATCTGAAGCAAATAAGAAATGAAATTACTTTTAGGAGTCTACCATTTAATTTTCACAAATAAATGCAACTTCCTATATAATGACAAAAAAATTGATTATGTTTACTGGTATGGTTCAGGCTCTGGATTTGGTTCCGGGGTGGGCTCCGGGACAGGCTCTGGCGTGGGTTGTGGTTGGGGATCCGGCGAAGGATACGGCTCTGGAGTTGGCGGAGGTTCAGACAAATCTTTAGATAAATTAGACCCAGCAAATCCATTCAATACAAAATCTTCCATATATTTATTATCAGATAATAATATTTCTACTTTTCAAATTCTGAGCTCTAATTTGTTTTTTTATTAATCAAACCTAACAGCCAAAAACTATTGTATGTTATATTTACCTGATTTCTAAATCTATCAATTTAGATTCCAACAATTAATAGGCAAAAGTTGCGGTTGAATTTCTTGGTCATTTAAATTTTAAAATGTGAGATTTTATTTTGATAGCACAAGTCAAAATATCAGAGTAATGTAACCGTGCTATAAGATCTATTTAACGTATAATAGTTCATTTTAAGTATGACACATATTGCAAATGTAATAGAACTAGTGGGCTCATCTGAAAAGAATTGGGAAGATGCTGCTCAAGAAGCATTAACTGAAGCGACAAAAACAATTCACGGTATAACTGGAATTGAGTTGACTGACATGACAGCTAGAGTAGATCCAAATACTGGAAAAATAAGTGAATATCATTCTACTGTAAAGATCTCCTTCGGCGTGGACCGTTCGTAAGGATTTCATGTAAGAAACTCTGTATTTCCTTTTTGCTGTTTTAATTTAAGAATTGTTTCATGTGGTATTGAAATAGTCCACCCTGATTTATATATAAAGTATAATGAATCTAATCATACAATCATAGCTTCGGGTCTATAGTTACTAATTATTTCTTTCTTAATTTTCCTTTGCCATTCTTAGTTATCAATATTTCTCTCGATTATGCAAAATAGACTCAATAATTATTCCTGCAAATAATATAACTATGTAATATCCCTATTGCAGTTCCATAATTGGAACTTGGTTATCCACTTAAAAGATTGGCGCTAATCTATCTGAATCTAGGAGAGATTAAATAAAAATGTTTTATTTTACTCAGAAGTAAAAACCTTACAATAAAAAAATGTTTATCGGTTACTTATTCTCCAGCTCACTATTCGCAGGACCATTTATTACCTTTCCACTATATAAAAATCTTGAACCATGACATGGGCAATCAAATGATTTTTCTAAAGGATTCCATGTTACAGTGCAACCTAAATGGGTACATTTGGCTGAGAATTTATTTATCTTACCGGTTTTATCTTTGTAAACTGCAATTGGATTTTCTGAGTCTTCTTCAATAATTGCTCCCTGTTCTAGTAAAAGTGAATCTATAAATGATTGATTTTGAGCTTTGTTTATTGTATTGAGATTATCTTCTTTGTATTGATTGCTATTATTGGAATTTGTTTCATAGTTATTTTTTATTTTCTTTTGATTTGCATTAACATCTCTAGAAGGATCGTATAAATTGCTCCATTTGTTTTGTTTTCCAGAAATCAAGTCCGAAATCAAAATGCCAGCTATAGTACCATGAGTTATTCCGTTACCGGAATCGCCAGTACAAATATAGATATTATTATTGGTACTACTTTCTATACCTTGATTGCCTTCAGGATTTAACCCAATAAAAGCTAACGAGTCAATAGGCTCCATAACTTGACCAGACCATTTGTATATTACTTCTTGGATTGGAAAACGTTGTTTTGCCCAATCTATTATCCTTGAGTGTCTTTCTTCCATATCATTTTCATATCCTGTTTTATGATCTTCTCCACCAATAATCAGGAGTTCATACGAACTGTCTGCATTGATTGTTTTTAATTCACTATTGTTACTTTTATCACAATTGTCAGTATCATCTATATTTTGAATTCGAACATAATGATATGGTTTAATATCACTTTTTGAATCACTTTTGCCAGTATCCCAATATAGTGCCTTAGGAACTGTTCCTTTTTTTATTTTTGCAGCAATTGCGTATGTTCTGAAGGGAACTTGTTTATCATAAATTTTACTTATTTTATCCACAATAGGTGCATTTGTAGCTATTACTATATGTTTAGCATCTATCTGAAATCCGTCTGATGTTTTTACGCCATTAGTAGAAACATCTTGAACATGAGTTTGAGTAAAAATACTACCATTTCTATTTAGGATGGATTTGGTTAATCCTTGGAGATATTTTAATGGGTGAAATTGTGCTTGATTAGGAAATCGAAGGCTCGCTCCCAAATCAGATGAAGTTATCGGAGGTTTTATAACTAATTTAGTATCAAGACCGGCTCTATGGGTTGCTTCCAACTCTTTCTGTAACGTATCTTTTTCATCTTCTGGACCCAAGAATAAATAACCATCTAACCTCTCAAAATCACATTCAATTTTCTCCTCAAATACGATTGTTTCTATAAAACTAATAGCAGCAGTATGACTCTCAGCTGCTAACCGTGCACCTTCGTTACCAAACATTTTTTCTAGATTAAAATACCTATCATCTAATGCATGGGTAATATGTGCTGTTGTATGTCCAGTTTCGCCACTTCCTACATATCCATCATCAATTACTGCAACTAGTTTGCCCGTTTTTGATAGTATATATGCAGTAGACAATCCTGCAATGCCCCCGCCAACAATGACGACATCTACAGAGATGTTTTTATTTAATTTTTCAAATTTAACTGATGTTGTATTATTTGAAAACCATGAGGACAGATTTATTCCAGATGTTTTTTCATATATTCCATTTGGATTCATTTCATCAATATTATTATTTTTTAAATTATCTTTTTCACTATTGCTGGTATAACTAACTTTGTTATTCAAGTTAATCACTAGACATTTGGTCACAAAGATTTAATTAATACTCCATTTAATCAGGACAATTTTCAGATAGTTGCAAATTGATATCTATTGTAGTTCATTTTGAACATATTCGTGCATATCAAACCGGATTGAGTGGGATTAAGTTTCGCATACTAGCGGGTTCTGGAGTATGTACATCAAACTTGACTTGAATTATCAAACCATATAACGGCAATGTGACAACGCCTATTCTTGAAGGCCTTCTTTTTATCATAAAGATTCGTCTGCTTCAAACACCAAACTGTAAAAGTTTAGTATTAGACATATTATGCATACACATGTTGATTATAATTTATTAAATCTACTTTGTACTTTCATGTTATGGATTTACCTTGGGGTGATCCCCGTTCAAATAAATTTGCTACATCAATAGGTTTGATAACATCAAATGGTCCTCATGGTCACGATATTATGGCATGTGAATGGACGCATCATCTTTCTTATAGACCGGGGCTTATCGCCGTTTCATTAGGGCCAACAAAAGCCACAGTCAAAAATATCAGAACGTCAAAAGAGTTTGGTATTAACCTGTGTGCAACTGATCAGACAATAATTGCTAGTGTGGCGGGAGGATATAGTGGAAGAGACTATGACAAAATTAATGCTTTGAAGGATTTGGGGTTTCAGTTCTACCAAGCTAACAGCATAGATGTATTGATGTTGAAAGGGGCTTCATTAAGTGCAGAATGTAAGTTATTCAAAGAGGTCACCTTTGGGGATCATGTAATGCTCATTGGAGAAGTATCAGACGCAATACATAATTCTGAAAAAGAATCGTTAATATACAATAATGGAAAGTATTGGTCCATGCAATCCATAGCAAAGCCTAGTGAAGAGACACGTAAGAGTATAAAAGATACTTTGGAGAAACATACAAAACACTCCCAGAAATAGTATGAATTCAGAAAAACCAAGTTAATTAAAAATGTGTTATGCACTGAGAGAGAGATTCAAACTCCCCAGCTATACTCGAAGAGACCTTCACAAATAAATCTCCAAACTATCCCGAAAAATAGTTAATTCTAAAAGATCATAGGAATACCTAGCAGGTTATTAGAGCCAAATAAGTTTCAGGATGAATTCTATTTGTTGTTTCACACTGTGAGATATGAGTGAGATACAGCCTAAATAAGTGTAGGCATAACTAATATGGATCTACGGTAGTGAAGTGCTTTTCAACTAGAACAATGTACAATAAGAATATATAGTAATACTTCTCTATTTCTTATTGATTGCAAACTCATACAAAAACAGGAATGTTAGAATCAACCAGTGCCAATAGAGAGAAAGAGGAGTTAGAATTCAGTACTCAACGGGAGATTATGGATTACTATTATCTCAAATACAATCATGATCATAGTTTTGTAATCGGTGATAACAAATTAAAGCGTAATATTGAAGTTATGATAGGTAAGCAAACTCTGTATTGTACTTTTCATGATACCCGTAATGCAGACCACGGATGTGAACATATTAGATTTATCAAAAAGTTGAAAGAAATACAAAATTAATCTGTAGTTTCTTTATTTGCGATTTTCAATATTTTGAACTTTCGAACCTTGGACCCT
>DATEOO010000438.1:0-2737 GCA_035274085.1 Candidatus Nitrosocosmicus sp. | reverse complement strand
TACAAGACAACTAACCGCTCCTTGTTTCCATGGAAATAATGCGTAGCTTTTGAAGGAACAAAAATACAAGAGCCTTTTTTAATTTTAAAATTTTTTTCTACAATGTTGATGTAACCATTTCCTTCCACGACAAAATAGAGTTCATCTTCAGAATGAGGCCCCTGTGTGTCCTTTTGACCCGGGTTGAGTCTAAGCACTCCAACCTCAAAACTACTATTGTGTATAAAATCTAAAAAATATGATGAATCGCCTTTTTTATCCAGGGTTAGTAGTACTGAATCAAGGTCAAAAATTTTGTCCATGTATTTCTACATCGCATCTCAAATTAGTTTGTTCCTTTACACTATGGTCGACCTAATGATGTATGTTCCAAGTTTAATTTCATTTTAATAATAGAATTGGTATATAACATATAACATATTATGAGTGTCTTATTTCAAGATCGCGAGCAAGCAGGACAAGAGCTGGCTAAAGAGCTAGAAGAGACACTAAAAAAAAATGAAAAGATAGACTTGTCTAAAGCTTCAAATGAAATAATCGTCTTAGCGATACCAAGAGGAGGTATCATATTGGGAGACATCATTGCAAAACATTTCCAATGTGGCTTAGATGTCGTTATTTCTCGAAAGATAAGGGCCGAATTCAATGAAGAATTTGCAATAGGTGCAATGATGCCAGACGGAAGTTATTTTTTAAATGAAGAAATTACAAAGCTTTTCAATATTTCACAAGCATATCTAAAAAAGGAAATAGATTTTCAAAAAAAAGAAATTAAGAGGCGCTTAATAGAATTTAGAGGTGATGTTTCTTATCATGATAAATTTGAGGGAAAGGTAGTAGTCCTGGTTGACGATGGAATAGCGACAGGTTCTACCATTATTGCCTCCGCTCAATGGGTAAAGAATAATTGTAACTGCAAACAACTTTTTATTGCAGTACCAGTTGCTCCAAGTAGAGATGAAACGGTGAATAAGCTTGCAAAAATAGCTGATAATGTTGTAATTTTACATATGGAAGAGGTTTTTTCTGCCGTAGGTCAATTTTACAGATACTTTGATCAGGTAAGTGATGAGACAGTAAAGAAAATAATGATGAAGCGTCATTTTGATAAATGAGGCATAAAGTCTTTTTTCATCAGGTTGTTGTTGAAAGAATAACATTTTATAAAGAATTATAGGCTTATATTGTAAAATGGATGTTAATTCATTGTCAACGTTGCTAAATGCCATTGAAACCATATTTGGTCTTTTAAAAAAATAGATAATTGGATAGAGAGTGAATGATTGAATCTGCTGTCCCTTTACTACTGGCTGGACCTATTATTCGTCGCGTTGACAAAACACAAGTATGTATTTGGATCGCAACTAGTAAAGCCGTAGCTTCAAAAGTAGAAATATTTAATATTTATGGGTCAAAAAGTAAATTTGCTTTTAGCAAAGAGCTTAATGAACAAGCTAATACAGAACTCGCACCACCTTTATCTGCATCTAATATGAAAATTATAGGAAGTGGTAAAAGTACTTCCCTGAAACTGGGAGACAACCTATATGTAAGCCTTATAGTTGCTCGACCATTTTCTTTAAATGAAAAAAATAAAGATAATAAAACAAACATGTTGTCTACTTTTCCAACAGAAGAGATCCTCGCTTATGATATAGAGCTTATTTTATTCGACGCTAGTAAAGAGAAAGGACTGCGCCTAAAGGATCTGGGATTGTTATCTGGGGAAAATACAATACTTTATGATAATTTTGATTTTAGAGAACTTAACGATCACGACAAACATCAAGACAAACCATTTCCTCCCATGTTCTCCCTGCCTACATTCTATATCTCTGCTGGGAAAAATAGTTCTGAATTAAATATTCTCTATGGTTCTTGTAGAAAGCTGCATGGTGAAGATGGGGATAGTTTGACTATCGGAGATAAGCTTATCGCCTCTTCCATCTCTGATCCAAAAAAAAGACCAAGCTCACTGTTTCTAATAGGCGACCAAATTTATGCTGATGACGTACCCGGTCCTCTAATAGAATATTTAGGCAATTTATCAAAAGAGCTTCTTGGATGGCAAGAAATTGTTGATGGAATAGGCCCCCCACTAAAAGATATATCAGTTGGGGGTCGCAAAGGGATCGTACTCTCTCAAGCTCAACTTACATCGGAAGTATCTGACAATCACTTACTGGGATTTGGAGAGTTCGCTGCAATGTATCTAGTTTCATGGAACCCCTTAATCTGGCCTAAGGAATTCGATCCTTATCTAAGTAAATTGCATCATATTAACGAATCCAAACAAAAGTATGAAAAAGAAATGAAGGAACTTGAAGTAAGCCGCAAAAATCTTAAAGAAATTAGAAGACTACTAGCCAATATTCCTACCTACATGATTTGCGATGATCACGAAATTACCGACGACTGGAACATAGATCGAAAATGGTACGATTCTGTTAGAAACAGTGAAAGTGGTTCCCAAATTGTTACTAATGGACTTGTGGCCTATTGGGCGTTTCAGGCTTGGGGAAACGATCCAAATTCCTTTGATGATGATTTTATTGCAATGATTACAAAGTACCTTGAATTAAAAAGGCAAAAGAGTTTGTACCAATTTAGTAAAACTTCAAAGTGTTTAATTCAAGATATGGATAGTAAAGATAATGAAATTTATAATACAAGGATAATAGAGAATAGGGTTTGGGAGTATAAAAAGTGGACTTTTGTTGCTCCCACTTATCCACTT
>DATEOO010000437.1:0-5062 GCA_035274085.1 Candidatus Nitrosocosmicus sp. | reverse complement strand
TTTGACAGAACAGCAATTTTTAGATTCTTGTTTTTCGAGGCGGCAGTAATAGCAGCCCTAAGTCCTGCCAAGCCAGACCCTACTATAAGTATATCATAAGAAAGAGTTTCCGTCAAATACTTTATCTCATGATATCTAAATAAAGTCAATAATAAATTCTTTCTAATAATTAATTACAAGTTTGCAGCTCATCTGTATTAATTATCAATTTTTAATATAATTGCATAAATAGGAAATTAAGAAAAAAACCCGTATTTATATTGATATCATTCATTAGGATTGGGTTTTTTGGAGTAGACTATCTAAACCCTTTTCGCCTACTGCGCCAACTGCTCTATCTACTGCATTACCACCCACAAACATTACAAATGTAGGTATTGCATACACTTCCAGACGCATTGCTATTGATTGATTGTCATCTACGTTTAATCTACCGAATTTGACTTTATCCGTGTATTTTTTGGAAAGTTTATCAAATATTGGAAGCATAAATTGGCATGGGCCACACCATGTTGCCCAAAAATCAATTAAGACTATCTTGTTATCAGATATAAAATGTTCAAAATTATTTTCGGATAATTCTATTATAGTATTAGAAGAGGAGGTAGATTCATTAGTCATTTTTACGGATAATCTATATTAATATTTGATATATAAGACTTTACAATCACATGGATCATTATATTAAGAAAAATTAATACATTTTTAATGAAAACGTGTTAACATGAAAACTAAATTTAAATAAACCGTATTCATCTGTAATATATATTTTGTTATAAAATGATTCTTTTTACATTTCTCAGATATTCAAAGATTTTTAATTGTAATTATTATATAACGTGATAAACTAAGATCTGAGTATAATTAATCGGATGAAATAACGCAAAACTCGTATGAATTGTAGAGATTAAAACAAAAAATTTCTTAGATACATTGCATGCATTAATTGTTCTTTAGATTGATATCCGATTTTAACCGTGACACAATCCTTTAAATGTATTTTTACCTAATTTATACACTTTAGATAAAAGAGCATAATTAACTGCGTGAAAAATTGAGAGCGTGATGTGTTAAAATGCAACACACTATTATAAACCGGCCCATGAGATACCAGCATATAATGAATTTTCTATATCTCAATATAAAAAACGCTTATAAAGAAATGTTCTTCCCAAACAGTATAATAGACAGAATAAAAATATTCTAATCCCTTCTTTTTCGTGTTTTGGAAGCATTAATTTATTGATAAAATAATACGAAAATTAAAATATCTATATCATTTAGATCTAGATTTAACTATTTATTATATATAGAATAATAACATTCTAATTTACTAATAAAGTTTAGTATGGCAATAACAGAGCTAACGCATCTTAAGTGTTAAAAGGCTATAAATCTACTATATACTCAATTATAGTTTCATTTGAATCTTTATTATCTAATATTTTCATTTCATGATAGGTTATTCCCTTAATTTCTACCTTAAGTTCATGTTTACTAAGATCGACAAGTTCGCCCTCACCATAGCCCGTAAGTAAGTATTTATCAGAGGATTCATCAAAGGTAATTTTAATCTTAAACATTGAACAAATCACTTTATCAATGAGCATCATCAGCAAGACTTTATCAAGCCAATCAAACAATAGATTCTCTAACTCGTCACCCTCTGCAAAAATAGGAATCTGTTGCTTTTTCTCTATATTTTCTATATCATACATGATATTAACCAAACCCATTGCCGAATATTCAAAAGCTTCATTCATGGTTTGACCTTTGATGCGTAAATATGCGTCCGTCATATGGTCAAGATATTCAACACGGTCAAGAAACACATAACATTATTAAACTAATAGATATTATAATGAACCGGAAAATCTAAATTTAAAAAATATTGACAATCTAAACAACAATGAAATTTCTACTGCCGAGAGGTATGAGGGATCTAGAGCCAGAAGAGTACAAGGAGATCAATGTGATCAGAGATGCTTTCATAGACTCAGCAAGAATTTTTAATTTTATGTTGATGGAGCCGTCTCCATTAGAATTATTATCTACCCTCGAGACAAAGTCAGGTCCTTCCATAACTAAGGAGATCTACAATTTCGTAGACAAAGGGAATAGGAATATTGCTCTTAGATTTGACTTGACCATAGGATTAACAAGATACTTTGTATCACGAAGAGATCTGAAGATTCCCACAAAAATGGCCTCATTTGGAGGAGTTTGGAGATATGATGAGCCACAAGCAGGAAGATACAGATTTTTCCATCAATGGGACATTGAAATATACGGCCCTACATCAATAGAATCTGATACTGAAATAATTGAATTTACATCAATTTTTCTACAAAAACTTGGATTGAGGAATATACTAATCGATATTAGCAGTAGAAATTTAATTGAAGAATATATCAAAAATATTCTCAAGATATCAAATGATGAAGAAACTTTTGAGATATTTAGGGCAATTGACAAAATACCAAAGAAGGGAAAAGCCAGTGTGCTAAAAGAATATGACGAAAGAATTGATATTAAAGTCTTAGAAAAAGTGATTAATTTTGCAGAGAAAAAAGGTAGTTTCAAGGAACTAGATGGTGCTATGAATCTGCTCAAACTGAAAAGCTGGGAAGATCTAGGAAAAATCAATACGTCGTTATCAAATAAAGGAATAAATAACATTCGAATTAATTTGGGCATCGTAAGAGGGTTGGATTATTATTCAGGGATAGTTTTTGAAGCTATAGACACAGGAAACGACCTAGGATCCCTCGTTGGTGGTGGTCGATACAATAAACTTACCGATGCTTTTGGAAGAAAAGATGTTGGAGCCATTGGAGCAGCTGGTGGGATCGAGCGTATTGTTTTGGCAATGAAACAACAAGGAATATTTAAGAAAGATGAAAATGATGAGTTTAAAGATTTGAATTATATAATATATGACTCAATCGAAATATATGATTATGTAGAACGATTGGCCTCATATTTAAGGAGAAACAATTTTCCAGTTGACTATGACCTGTTAGGAAGATCATTTTCAAAGCAAATTGCAGAAGCAGAAAATAAGAAGAGTAAAAAAATCATAATTGTAAGTAAAGAGGATTTAGAAAAAAATGGTGAAGTAATATTAAGAGACTCATTTCAAAAGACAGATAGGAACATTGACATAACAAAGGGTTTTGATGAATTAGTTCATGAGTTAGTCGAAATAAAATTGGGATAAACTAGAGTTTGATGGATTTTACACTTTTCATTTTAATAAAACCACTTGGAGTCTTGGCATATACTTTTCTCAACACCAAATCTGGTGGATCATAACTTATGTATAGATCTCCTTCGCTTAGTTCTTGAACATTATAATTAATTTCAATTGTCTCCTCAGGTATCCCATGTTCTTTCAATCTTAGTTTGGCTTTTTCGATTAATTCGGAATCAGAAGTATTAGGAGCAAAGAAAATTTTTCCTATTAAATTAAATTCATTCATAGGTTTTATATTATTTACAAATTTAACACTATATAAATATCAGATGAAATCAACCATGAATTTGCTATATGTATCCAAAAGCGGGATCTGTTTTTCTTCTTAGGCTAACGATATGATCCAAAATTACTTTTTCTTCTTCATCTAATTTATTATTAAAACGATTTAGTAATAATTTAGCTTGCCTGCTATCCAGATATGTATAAAAAACATCACCTTCGTTGATTTGCCGACCTATCTGAGGCCCATTAACTGATACAGCCACTTGCATTCCCCTAGTAGCTTCTTCGATTGATTTACCCTTATCCTGGATCTGATGTATTACCCCCACTTTTTTTCCATCAGGATTCATTATTGACATTTTTTGTTTCATTTTCCCTATGGTAATTTCCGCACCAAATACAGCCGGATCACTTCTTCTAAAAACATAACCTTTCATAAACTCGAATTTACAAATTGGAAATATTTCATTAAATAAGATAGAATCCTCATGATTCTTTTGATAAGATACCCAGTCGGTATAGTTACGCACTAAGTTATAAATAACTTTTTCATTAAAGATTTTGACATCTCTTTCAAATGACTCTTTTTCTGCATCTTCTAAAATTTTGACATTAAAGCCCAATACTACGCCCAAGTATCTGTCTTTTTCTTTAACTGCAGATGCAGTCATCACATCTCTTCGACTTATCTGTCCTATGTCTGCTGACCGGATTGGAATATTTTCTTTTTTCAGCATTTCTGAAATTGCCTCAATCGAACCGATAGTATCACATCTTAAAATAATGCCATTAGAGTCTGTGTTTATAAGTGCAGATTTTACTTCTGATTCGACTAGACTTTTAACCTTTTCCTTGTCATCAGTTGGAGCAAGTCCATACAATGGACTACCAGCTATTACACCATCTAAATCAGGAGAAGTTATTTTCAATCCCGCAGCAGAAATTACCACATCTACATGACGAAATTTATCCCTGGGATCACGCATTTCATCAAGTGGCTTTGGAAGAAGTAATGATTTAATCCTAGTCAATATAACAGAATTGCGTTTTGCGACCACTACCGAATCGCCTTGTTTTATGATACCGTCCAAAAGGATGACATTAGCAGAAGGTCCTAATCCGACTTCTTCATTTACTTCTAGAATAATCCCTCTAGCAGATCCTTCATGTCTTTCTAATTTTTTTATCATGAATTGTTGAGCTAATCCTACCAGAACTGTCAAAAGCTCAGGAATGCCAACACCACTTGATGCACTAACTGGGACCAAAGCAACCTCCTTTGTAAAATCTTTAACACGCCAAAAAGCCTCTGAATTGAATCCTAATTGTGAAAGAGAACCCAATACACCATATGTTTTATTATCAAGATCTACTTGAACTTCCTTCGGCTGAACTTTAATCTCTTCGGTAATGAAATTGGTAATTCCTTTTTTCCAGCCCGTAATACGATCGACTTTGTTTATCGCAACTACAAAAGGTACTTTTCTATTCTTTAAAATGTTTATACTTTCTATAGTCTGAGGTTCAAATCCCTTATTAACATCGACTACAACAATTGCTATATCTGCAGCTGATCCCCCC
>DATEOO010000436.1:0-3051 GCA_035274085.1 Candidatus Nitrosocosmicus sp. | reverse complement strand
GTGAAGTTCAGGGCGTATCAAATGGATTTGTCGTAACTCAAAGGGGATTAGTTGATCTAGAATTATTTAGAATTCCTCAAGAAAAAGTAGAAGGTTATGATGGAAATATTTTGCAATTTAGTGTTTCTGAAGACGAAGCTTTAAGCAAATATCGACGAGAGTCTACTGAAACTCTTTCACAAGCGGAAGAATCAACTACATCGACCTTTTATGAGCAAGGGACCCCATTGAAAGACAAAGATACGGACACTGATTAATTCTCAACTAGTTTAGATGGAGGAGAGGACCGCTATCTTAAAAAGAACATATGAAGACCGTAGTTTGTGATGTCACGAATTATTTCTATAACTGCTAGAATAATTTGGTAGTGAACCTATCTCACAAATCTATTCAACTTATTGCTATATGTTCTTTATAATATGGTTGATGACACTTATTTTTTATCCTTATTTACCTGATCTTTAAGAAAATTCTCGAGTCTTTTGGTATACCAATCCCAGCCCTCATTGTGTTCATCATATTGAATTCTATCTACATTTGTAAAGCCGCTATGAATTAAAGTTATTTTAGTTTTATTATTATCTAGTTGTTCAAGTTTCCAGGTAACGATAGTATTTTTATTATATTGTGGTTTTGTTGTAAAGTTCCAAGTATAAGATATCTCTTTATTTGGTATGATGCTAATAATTGTTCCCATAACATCATGATCCTTTTTTTCTTTTGTCACCTCCTTTGAAAATCTGAAAAATACTTTTCCTCCAGTCCATGGTTCTATGGCCGCTACGTTAGGAAACCAGTGAGTTAATAGCTCAGACTCAATTAGCGCTGAATACACTTTATCTACTGAGGCATTTATTATTATTTCTTTCTTGATTGTATCGTAACCTTGTTCTTTCATTTCTTTTTAATTCCATGTATCTTTTCTTTATCATTAATTTCCTCAACAAACTCTTTAAGATCGTTAAGACTATCGCCCCACATCTTATCAAAAAAATCCTTTATTTCCATTGATGTTTTGGGATTAATTGAATAGCGTTTTTTTTGTCCTTCTCTAGTTTCCTTTATAAGATCTGCATCCTTTAAAATTCTTAGATTGGTAGATACTGCAGCCAACGTTGTATCAAAATACTTAGCAATCTCAGTAGGATACATATCCCGTTCTCTTAACAGTAATAAAATCTGTCTTCGACTGTCCTCAGATAGTACTTTCCAAACCGAAGGCGGCATTCCACTAATAAAAGAGTTGTACAGTTATTTAAATATTTAAATATTTAAATAGCCATGATTATAATTATCTTCCATGTCCATAAACAAGCACGAAGAGACAAATGGAGCAAAAGATAAAGATCTCTCCGATAATCATACTATTGTTTCTCAAGACAAATGGATAAAAGCTCGTAAAGAATTACTAATCAAAGAAAAAGAGTTTACCCATGCACGTGATCAAATTAATCAAAAGAGACGAGAGTTGCCTTGGGTTAGAGTTGATAAGGAATATGTTTTCCATGGTCCAAAGGGAAAACAAATATTGTCAGAACTTTTTGATGGAAAAAGTCAACTAATCGTCTATCATTTTATGTTTGGTCCAGATTGGGAAGCAGGCTGTCCAAGCTGTTCCTTTTGGGCAGATAATTTTAATAATATAATCATTCACCTAAATCAAAGAGATGTTAGCATGATCGCTATATCTAGGGCACCATATGACAAGATAGCTGCATACCAAAAACGGATGGGCTGGAATTTTCACTGGGTCTCCTCTTATGATAATGATTTTAATTTCGATTACCATGTATCCTTCACACGGGAAGAATTAACAAAAAAGGAAGTATTCTATAATTATATTTTGCAAGACACTGGTGTTTCAGACAAGGAGGGTATCAGTGTATTTTACAAAAATCCTTCAGGGCAAATTTTTCATACATATTCAACTTTTGAGCGGGGTATTGATGCGTTTAATGTAGCATATGACTATCTTGATATAGTCCCCAAAGGACGGGATGAAGAAGGTTATGCATTTCCGCAATATTGGGTTCGTCGTCGTGATGAATATGGTAAATAATAAATACAATAATCTGTTACTTTTATCACTGCTGATCTATTGTTCCTGTCTTGGTTAGACGGTGGTTAAGAGTTATATTTTGATCCTTACACAAATAGTTGTTAATTATTAATTAACTTACATGATTAAGCCCTGTAAGTTTCGAACTTCATAATTAATTCTAAAACCGCTAGAATATTAGAGTATTGCACGTAGTTAGCAAATTCAATATATTTTTTATCACTAACTATGGTATGAGAAAAATAAAAACAACTCGTACAAAATACAAAGGACCATGGACCACGTTTGGCATGTTAGCAATAGCAATGTTGTCCATGTCATTGGTCGTTGTAATGGGTATATCACATCCTTTGCTACAAGAGGTCGAAGCGAAGACATATCATCTTGATCTTCCTCTTAAGGTTAAAGAATGCAAATTAGATACAAATCCCTATGGACCATCGTGCAAACCTGATATACAATCAAGTGCAATTGTTGAGTTCAGATAACCAAATCTTGAATAGAAATTAGGTAACATTCTAACCTTGACAATTACTCTTTTTATTCAAATGTTAATAAATACTAAATTATTTACATGATGGAACCATTCTATCACTGGAACCTTAAACTCCACGCGCCAAATCTCAATGCTTTGTTATCTGATATTGATATATTATGATTCGCCGGGATTTGGACCAATTCGTGACACTCATCCCATCTCAACTCATTCTAGATTCTATTCAAATTCAAATGGTGTTCATACTTATCTATTCAATGGAGCCGAATATTTGGAAAATTATCAATTATGTGACATTGATTCTATGAATTTTTAAAATTTATAGAAAGGGAATGACTATTCAGGATGTTTTATTTAACCTACTAAAATCTCCAAACACTATTGATCCAGGTGTGATAATTTCCATAGATTCCTTATACAGTTCATTAGCCCTTTTATCGCCTTCCATGGCCTTCATAACTTCTTCTACATGTTTGGCATCTCTATAGGATAGTAT
>DATEOO010000435.1:0-6011 GCA_035274085.1 Candidatus Nitrosocosmicus sp. | reverse complement strand
TTTATTGTCGTTTGAATGAAAAACAAAATCATCTCCAGCTAGATTTTTTACTTCATTCATTGTAAGTTTTATGTATTTGCCGTCATCCCGATAATCCATAATATACGGATTACTGCTATTTGAGACATCAAATAATACTCCCATTCCTCTCCGCTCGATATCGGGCGCATCAGATTCATGGAAACCAGTGTTAAACATTACCTCAATATATGTTTCATTCTCAAATTTATCCTCTGGGTCCTCAAAATAATTCAGTATATTTCCCTTCCAAATTATCATTTGATTCTTGGCAGCATTCATATCTAAGCTTCCATTCATGTTTTGTCTCTCGATTTCAATTCTGGGTGAATTAATATGCTTATTGTGTCCCTGAGTGTGCTTTCCAAGATCCAAATTAATTTTTATTTTTTTGTCAGAATTAAGTGGATCAACTAATTGGTACGAATATTGTTTGTTAAATTTTGTATCCGCGATTAATAACCCTTTTTCGTCAAATATTTTACTATCTGGTATTTCTTCTGACACTAGTTTTTGTTCTTCTTTTATTTTATTATCGTCCTCATCATCAGCTACGGTTTGATTTTGATTTTGATCTTCCTTTGAAGCGCACATTATTTCTGATGAACTATTTGCTTCTGATGAACAGTCATACGGATACATAATTTTTAGAAATGGACAAATATTGGTGATTGTCTTGGAGTCTTTGAGGGGTTCGGTGATGTTTCCTATTCCACTTTCATTATGGGACACGGTTATTGTGTCATTAATCCTAGAATCCGAAGTACTATCACTTTGGACAATATTATCGTAAAATTCTGGACAATTTCTGGTATCTGTTGTATTTATTAAGACATAATCTTTTCCTTGGATATGATCAACGGTTTGGGCCATAGCAATAATTTCTCCATTTGATTTGGGCCCTTTAACCAAAATAGTATTACCATAGATGCTGATAAAAGAAAAGACAATAATTGTGAAAGATAGGATGAAAAAACTTTTCAGTAAACGAGACTTAATTACCAATTTTTTAAATAATATAGGATCTATATTATTTAAATGAATAAAATCTGTTTGAAATAACCTTTATATTTAATAACGAATACGACAGCATAAATATTAATCAATAGATTAGAATAGAACGGTCTTTTTTTGTAGAATAAAATCTTTATTTTAATTCTTTGATATTTTTACTATTTGATCATTTAGTATAATTTTTAAAAAACTTTATAAATCATTAGGCGGGCTACGTTCTGATTTGACAAATGTTCCTCTGAACCTTGCAACACTTTTTCAACCATGATAAATACTAGAATATACTGTTTAGAAACAAGAATTTTAATGAAAATCTATTCTGTTTGATTTTGATGGCATGAATCAGATTACTGACACTCTTTTAATAAACTAATCTCTTAAACCGTCATAGTCAGTTACTTTAATTTTGAGATTCTAGTGATTTTTAGAATATTTTGAAAAAATTTAGATTTTTTAATGTAGTCAATTTAGCTTTAATTCAATTTTAAATACTTGCTATCTCCTTTTAGAGCCTATTGCCCTTATCGGTGAAATCTTGACCATTGATAACTGTTCTTAATTTATATAATTTCAGGCTACATAAAAAATAGAAAAGGAGTAAATAAATCTAAAAGGGTGGTCACCTAACTATTCATATGAACGACAACGACCACGCCGAAAATTCAAATAAGTCTGATAGTTTTGAGGAGATTATTTTAGCAAACGGTTGCTTTTGGTGCACAGAGGCAGTCTTTAAGCGAGTTCGAGGGATTATCTCAGTCGTACCTGGCTATTCGGGGGGATTTGTAACTAGCCCATCTTATGAACAAGTTTGTACTGGCGAAACTGGGCATGCTGAAGCTCTCCAGATCAAATTTGATCCTAAAATTATTTCATTAGAAAAACTCCTTGAAATATTTTGGTATACCCATGATCCAACGACTCTCAATAGACAGGGCAATGATATAGGAACACAATATCGTTCTGCAATATTTTATCAAACACCAAACCAAAGGGACACCGCAACAGCCGTTAAAGAAGATATAGACAAAAAGAAGGTTTATTCTAATTCAATAGTTACTGAAATCACTCCTTTTAAAAATTTTTATCCTGCGGAGAAATATCATAAGGATTACTATGACAACAACAAGAATGTACCCTATTGTAGTTATGTCATTGATCCAAAGGTACAAAAACTGTTATCAAAATTTCAGGACAAAGTAAAGGATGAATACTTGTAGTGTTTTCAAACAAGTTATAAATATTAATACAAGGTAATATCCTCCGGAATATTTAGTACTGTATCAAACCTAGATCTTTACTAAATGACATCACCACCATCAGCTTCACTTAATTTGAATTTTCTAACTCCATCCCTCTCCCACCATCTCATTACAAAATTCTCTATTGGCCTCCTAGTTCCCGGGGTCAGAAGCTGAATTATTCCATCGATATAATTATGATAGTTTTTCTATACTTTATAGATTGAGCAAAGATATTGTGAGTTGAGGAGGATACATTGATTTGCTGCGGCATCTTTATTCGTAAGTATATCTATGAATTTAAATTCTCTAAAAATAAAAAGTGAACATGGAGAAGGGTGCTCAGGGAACTTACCACCAAGAAGTGAATCAAATTCAAGAAATTATTGAAAAATCCGAAAATTTTGTATTCTTTACAGGAGCAGGAATTTCAAGGGAAAGTGGAATTCCTACATTTAGGGATAAGGATGGATTATGGAAAAAATACGACCCAGAAAAACTTGCTTCATACTCTGCATTTATTTCAAATCCAGAATTGGTATGGGATTTTTTTTACTCACGACAAAGACTTGTATGTAAGGCTGCGTGCAATGATGCTCATACAGCTATCGGAAGGTTTGAAAATACACGGCCCAAGAGAAGCCACGTAATAACCCAAAATATTGACAGATTACATCAACGTGGTGGGTCCCAAAATGTCGTAGAGCTTCACGGAAACATTTTTGGTATGGTTTGTATAGACTGTGGCAAAAAAGAGCAGTTTGATTATTCTAATTTCTTCAACAAATTTAATGAAGAAAAAATTCCAATTTGTCCAGCATGTAATATTATACTAAAACCTGATGTGGTACTTTTTGAGGAACAATTGCCTCAAGACGCTTGGATTCAAGCCGTTAGATTATCATCTGAGTGTGACATAATGTTTATTATTGGAACATCATTAAATGTTTCTCCAGCAAATACTTTACCATATCATGCTCTCAAAAACCATGCAGTGTTAGTAGAAATAAATCCCAATATTACTGAAATGACATCACTGATGGATTTTTCAATACGAGAAAGTGCTTCAAAAGTCTTAACAAAAATACTTGATGTCAATTAATATTTAATAGATAAATAGGAACAATCTGAGTTTGATGAATCACTATAATCATCATTGCCGACAAGTACATCATATATATTTAGAATAAACAGCCTCCCCATGAAATCAAACCAGAATATTCGTTTTTACTTGAAGAAATCCAGCAATATTTGAAAATAAGTTGAAATGATCAATCCAGAAAACATATTATTATGATTTAAATATCATTGATTTCAGAAATTAAAATATTTGAAATGTCTTTCTTTGAAACAACCTTATGCTGATTTGCTTGCAACTGGAAGAAAGACTATAGAAATCAGAAAATGGAATACTAACTTTCGAGGCCCATTCTTGATACATGCCTCAAAAAATATTATTAAAGATGCTTGCTTGAATTTAGGCATTGATGAAAACAATCTAGTTAAGGGTGCAATTATAGGTAAGGCGTTTTTGTACAAAGTTATGAGGTATTCAACCAAGGAAGCTTTTTCAGATGATCACCAAAAGCATTTCTCAATTGAGGATATTAAATCCAATCATTCATTTAAGAGATATGGTTTTTTAGTAAAAGATGCCATAAAGTTTAAAGAAGGAATTCCTTATTTAGGTAAATTAGGCTTTTTTGAGGTAACTGATTTGAGTATTTGAGATTAAAAAATATTATTATTTATTCTAATTTCTAAATTGTTCAGGTTGCTAAAATGAGCGTCACTTGTATGTTATGTCATCAGAAATATCTACAACAATAACAAGAGATAAAGCAAAAATATCCAGACAGAATAAAATGAAGGGGTACTTTCTTACTTTTTTTCCACAGAGAGAAGATTCCTAACTTAAATCGAACTTAGCAGTGATGGTAATGGAAAAAAGATGGAGATTGAGTTAGAGATATGATCCTAGCTAAGAATTACGAAAAATAGGACGGGGGAAGGTAGGTAGGAGGTAGCTAGGGAAAAGGGAAATATTAGACTCTTTCAGCAGATCTTAGTATATTAAGTGCAGAACCAGCACGAAACCACCTTAATTGAGCGTCATTGTATGAATGTATTAATGGTATTTGCTCTTCAGTACCATCGCTATGGTATAATATAGCTGTTACCACTCCTTTGGGTCTAAGATCTTGCAAATTAATTATGCTTATTCTGTCATCTTCTCTAATTTTTTCATAGTCCGAAGATTCTACAAATGTTAAAGCAAGAATCCCTTGTTTCTTTAGGTTTGTTTCATGTATTCTAGCAAAGCTTTTTGCAATAACTGCAGCACATCCTAAATACCTTGGAGTCATTGCCGCATGTTCACGGCTGCTGCCTTCGCCATAATTATTATCGCCAATGATTATCCATTTTAATCCATTTTGCTTGTACTCTCTGGCGATATGAGAAAAGCTTTCAATGTTCTTATTTAAAAGATTGAGTCCTTTACCTACTTCTCCGTCTCTAAAAGCGTTTACTGCACCTAGTAACAAATTGTCGCTTAGTCTGTCTAAATGTCCCCTATACATTAACCACGGACCAGCAGGAGAAATATGATCTGTTGTACATTTTCCCTTTACTTTGGTCAATACTGTTAACTTGATAAAGTCGTTTCCATCCCATTTTAAGAAGGGTTCTAATGCTTGAAGTCTTTGGCTATTTTTGTCTATTATTACTGCCACACTTTCTGGGTCTAAGGCAGGAGGGACATAGATATCTACTGTGTCTTTGAAGCCTTCTATTGGGACTTCTGGGGCCACTCTAGGGGGATTTAGTTTGAATTTGGTCCCGTCGCTTGCCTCAAGCTCATCCTTTAATGGGTTAAATGAAAGTCGACCTCCTAAGGCCAGGGCGATTACAAGTTCTGGGCTACCTATAAAGTTCATTGTTTCTCTTCTTCCGTCATTTCTTCCGGGAAAGTTTCTGTTATAGGATGTGACAATTGTGTTTGGCTCTCCTTTTTTGATTTCGGGCCTGCTCCATTGGCCTATGCATGGTCCACAGGCATTTGCTAGTACATTTGCTCCAATTTCTCGTAACAATTGGATCTGTCCGTCTCTTTCTATGGTTTCTCTTATCATTTCTGATCCCGGTGTAACTTGAAGAGGCGTTTTTGTCTTGATTCCTTTTTCTATTGCCTGCTTTGCGATATCAGCAGCACGGGACATGTCTTCATAAGATGAATTAGTGCAGCTACCAATAAGCGAAACAGAAATGGTGTCTAAGTAATTATTTTGTTGAATGTCCTTAGCCATTTTTGAAATAGGTCTAGCCAAATCGGGGGTGTGTGGACCAACTATGTAAGGTTCTAACTCATCTAGGTTTATTTCAATGAGCTGATCGAAATATTTGGTAGCGTTTTCGCGGTTCTGGCTGATTTCTTTTTCAATTACTGGGTCTAGCGTAAGCAGATCTTTATTTTTGTTTGCTATATCTGCCAAATCTTTTCGATCAGTAGCAATCAAATAGGATTCCATTTTGTCGTCGTATGAAAATACTGAACATGTAGCGCCTATTTCTGCTCCCATATTTGTAATGGTGGCTTTTCCTGTGCAGCTTACATTTCTTGCTCCTGGCCCAAAGTATTCTATTATTGCATTAGTTCCGCCAGATACGGTTAGCTTGGAAGCAACAAATAGGATTATGTCTTTAGGAGATGCCCAACCATTTAGTTTTCCTGTCAAA
>DATEOO010000434.1:0-2520 GCA_035274085.1 Candidatus Nitrosocosmicus sp. | reverse complement strand
AAAGGAACATAAAGCCTATTGAAAGTATAAATAAATTATTTCTTATCTCCTTAATGGCAAATTTTCTGGATATAAATAACATACTTATTCCAAAGATTATGCCAGCCAAAGGAGTAGAGAAAACAAACAAAAATTCGTATACAATGAGATTATTAAAAGGATCAATAAGAATGATAGAGGATAAATAATCTAATTCAATAAATAAAAATTGGATAATATAATAAACCAATGGAAGTGATATCAAAGACCAAAAATAAGATTTATTCTTTTTTCTTATATACTGGTTTAGTAGTAAGGAAGTAGTAATCCACATGGATAGGAAAGACAAAAATAATAATACAAAATGAGTAGAAGTGATTTGCCAATTTGTAAGGGCCAAACCAATTGTAAGTTTTAGTTCATAATAAGGAATATAAGTTACATCTTTAAAAAGATGAGTCAAATTAAATATATAATTAATCAGTGAAAACAAAATGAAAGTAGAAAAAATAATGAATGAGGAGATGTAAAGTAAAACATATATGTTTCGACTATTAAGAAACCAATTCAAAGATTTGATGATGAACCAGGTAAAGTAGATCAGTCCACTTAGATGCGTAATAATGATTAATCCATATAGGAAAATAACTTTGTAGAAATTGAATACCTCTACCAAAGTGAGAATGGTTATCAATAACGCAACTAAAGGAATTTGAATATACTTGAAAAAATTTAGGAAGAAAATCTCGCTCTTTATTTCAGTTTTGAAATTAATTAATGATTTCTTAACTAGATTAGAACAAATATATATTAAAAGACTAATGAAAAGAGCTGTACATAGAAATATAATTTTAAAAAATAATACATTACCATTTATGTGGAACATACCAAAGAAATTAACTATTGATGAATCTAAGACAGATAGTATAACTACAAGAAAAGAAAGGATTAAAACAGAATTTTTGATCAGACCATGTAAATTACTATGAATCCTAAAAAACATAGTCCATCTTGCAATTCATGTAAAAAGGGACAAGGAGTAAAGGAGATCTATAGCATATTTCAAATTCATATGAACCCATCCGATGAATTTATTTGTCCTGTATATTCAGGTTGTAAGTTATTTCTGAAGCATAATCATTATCGTGTGAAGGTTTGATTTGGACCATAGAATATTTGATCTCATGGTTACCAGAAGGAAGGGGTTTTACGAAGACAAACAATCCGTCTATAAGAGCTCTATATGAGCCAGGAACAGAGTCAAAAGGATTATTAGACGTAAGGTTAGTTTTGAAAAAATCTGTTGTAAAATGGTATTTTGACAAATCCGTCATTTCGGTGCCATCAATGAAGACTTTACCTTTAGCAAATTGATTGTTTGCAGTAACACATTCTCTCAGAGCATCATCATTAGTGATATCGGCATAATCACATTCCTCACTAAAAAGAGGAAAGAAAAATGAATTAGAAGAGGTAAAAGTACATTCATAGTTGGCATTACTAATCCTAAATGGATTTACTAAGAATACAGCTGAACCATGTTTTATTGAATAGCACTTATCATTGACGTCGGTAGTCTTATTATCATATTGATCCACATATGCTTGCCAATACAACATAGGCCATTTTTTAAAGTCTATTCCGTCCACCTTAGAATCTAATGTGTATAAGTTTTCATTCCCTTGTTTCTGCGCGAATGATGAGGCAATGAGAGATGAACAGATTATAATTGAAAGAGCAATACTTAATTGGATTTTCATATTGGATTAAGTATAAAGCTGTGATTTAAAGTTTATTTAAAAATTCAAAAATCTTATGAATGATTTAAGATTTTTTTGACATTTAAATTAGTCCAATTATAAGGCTTTAGAATTAGCACGTATTTTATGAAGAAATTTTAGTTGAATTTCATTATTTAATGTTCTCAATTAATAGCGAATATGATAAAATAATAAATATTAAATGACGAGAGCTCATATCAAAAACATATCACACCAATATTATTCACTAGTAATATGTGAGAAACCTTCTGTTGCAAAACGAATTTCCCAGGCGCTTGGTACACATTATCTCCAAAGCAAAAATAATAATTTAGACAAATTTTCAGACCAAGACCAAAAAAACAGATCATCGTCCCCATCATCTTTACCAGATACCTCTTCTACTTTGTTTACTACCGTTACCTGGATAAACGGTCAAAATTATATCATCTGTCATGCTTTAGGGCACTTATACGGGCTGTCAGATTCTAATAAAGGTCCCAGAAGAGCATTTCCAGTCCTAGATCCATCCTGGTTACCATTGTCTATAACCAAAGGTAAAGGATCCTCAAAATTTTTAGCCTTAAAAATTGAAAAAATATTAAGAGAAATTTCTCAAATATCTAAAAGCGCCACAGGTTTTATCCATGCCTGCGACTATGACCAGGAGGGCGAAGTAATAGGATACAACATTTTAGAGCACGCCTGTGACCACAAATATTCTATTTCAAAGAGAGCCAAATTTTCATCACTTACAGATGAAGAAATAATACAATCGTTT
>DATEOO010000433.1:0-7027 GCA_035274085.1 Candidatus Nitrosocosmicus sp. | reverse complement strand
ATTTAGGTGTTCATTAGTATTGGAGTTGATAACAGCAGAAAACGGTCGATTTTTTAATAATTTCTCTTTAAATAAGTTAAGCCTTGTTCGTTTATGATTACTAATTGAAATTGACTTTATTCCGATTTTCAGAATTGGAACTTCTTCATCCTCATTTTCACTATCCGATTTATCGTTTTCAGTTCGTTCAACTAATGCTCGACTTAAACAATCAGCTACTGTATTGCTTCTGCCTTTGGTATATTCTAACTTAAGATCAAAACGAGCACGTAAAGCTGTGAACCATTTATCTACGTAAGCATTGTTAACTGGTTTGAGTGACCGATACATTGATACTAATGCTATGTGATCTGTTAATACTATAGTCTTAAATCCAGTAATGAAATGGGAAAACTTATTGCATGCAAAAAATATGGCTGCTGCTTCCAATTCTGTAGCAAATTTTTTATTCTTTTCAGTTTTGGATGTACGTCTAGATGCAAAGTATAATGGTCTAAGCATTTTAGAATCAGGGTCTTTTTGTGATAGAATGGCTCCCATCCCATCATTGGATGCATCAGTCATTATTGTAAAAGGACAATCAGTTTCAGCTCCCTCAAAATTTGGAAAACGCAATAAAACATCATTTCTCATTAATTCTTTGAGTTTCTTAAATGCAATTAAACCAGATTCAGACATTTTGAAGTTTTTATCATCCAAAGTTAATAAGTCATAAAGAGGTGCGGCAGTAGGTCCGTAAAGATAAATGAACTTTCGATAATATGAGGTCATACCCAAGAAACGTTGTAAATGTTTTTTCGTATTAGGCGGAGCAATGGCATCAATGGCCTTCATTTTATCTCCGTCCATTCTCAAGCCTTCAGGGGTAACTATATGACCCAGAAAAATAAGTTCTTGTACACCGAATGAACATTTACTAGGTTTCATGCGTAAACCAGCAGATTTTAATCGTTCAAACACAATGCTTAAATGCTCAAGATGTTCTTGCCAATTACGGCTGCAAATAAGAATGTCATCTAAGTATACGATTACGAATGTTAAGTCACCGAGAATATTATTCATCAACCGTTGAAAGGTTGCTGGGGCTGTTGTTAGGCCAAAGGGCATCACTACCCATTGCCATAATTTTCCTGCAGCTGAAAATGCTGTTTTTTCTTGACTATCTTTACTCATTTTTATCTGCCAGTAGCCCGAAGCTAAATCGATAGAGCTAAAAACTTTTTTCCCTCCTAATGACGTGAGAACAGCATCAATGTTTGGAAGCGGGTAAGAATCTTTCTTTGTTAATGAGTTAACACCCCTATAGTCAATACAGAAACGTAAAGTACCGTCCTTCTTTTTGACTAATACGATAGCACTATTCCACGGTGAAGTACTAGGAATGATAATTCCTTGATTCAAAAATTCATTTACAAAATTGGAAACTTTTTCTTGCAATTTAAAAGGAACAGGTCGCCATGGCGCCTTGTATGGAGGGTGATCACATGTATCAATACAATGTTCAATCAAATCAGTTTGAGTTAGCTCGGCATCTGTGGCCGCAAATTGATAACGATAAGTATGCAGGATCTCATATAATTTGGACTTAATAATTTCATCTTCAACAGTCATGTTCTTATCTAGCTTACTCTTAACTGTGTTCCATCGGTCAAAGTCAATTTCATTTTCATCTGGTTTCAATTCATAATCAACATTAAAAATGCGTTTCGATTTACGACCATGCTTGTTTATGAAAGTGAATTCGATACGATTGAAAGTATCAGAAGGTTCAACGTTTGGGTGGTCATAAATAACATTATCATCAGTATGAATAGATGTTGGTGAAACAATTTCGACATTATCAGAATCAGAATTACTAGAAGAAGAATTCATAGATTCAGCAGATATGTCATGATAACTTTCATCCCCTGATGACCAGTTAATAGGTTCTTCCTCAATCTCATTTTCCTCAGAAATGCTTTCTAATGTTGGAGCAAAGATAACGCGTTTGTATCTACGCTTGTTTTTCTTGGACTTGGACTTTCGCTTAGTGCGAATTGGAATGGAACAATTATTAGCATTGTTAACAGAAGTAGGAATAATTTCTTCAACAGCATCAATATCTCCAATAATAGTGCTTTTAGGAAAAACAATCATAAATGGATTTGGATTTAATAATTTCAGTCTAAAAATTCCTAATTCTGGTTTCACTAAAGTAGATTCAACTGCACAATTCCATTCCTTTAATTGATCTTCTAACCCACTAACTAGGCCTATGGTGTTATTCCATATGTCATGTACTCTGCACTCAATAATTGAATATGATTGTGGTTCTAAGACCTGTTCATCATTCACATATACAGATTTCACTGAAGTCTTATTAACTCTTAAGTTTCGAAAATCCATAGTTTCTTGAGTATACTTATCAAAAAGAGCAATTCCCAATTGTTTTAGTGCAGCCGGACCTAACATGACTTGAGTCTTATCTGGAAGATCAGCAATAATTAATTTCAAATGAGCAATACGTCCATTACGACGCTCAAATGGAACAACAACAGTACCAAATTCTTTAAGTGAATGTCCAGAAGCGGAATAAATAGAAACTGGAGAAGATGAACAGAAACATAGAGATTCCAAAGTAGCTTTTTTAGCCATGATCAATTGGTAAATAAAATTTGCACTGATAATAGAAGCCTGAGCACCAGTATCCATGAGTGCTTTCACTTCAATACCCAAAATAGAACCTAATAACATGCTATTCAAGCCTATTGCGCTTAAAAATTCGCCTTTGTCTAATGGATCCTCAATTTTGACTTCTTCTTTAAATTTCTTATGTACGCTTTTGAAAAATTTTTCAACCTCCGATTCAGGTTCTGAATTAGTAGTGCTAGTTTTCATGCATGGGACAAGCTTACTATTATCGTCCTTTTTCTTAATGGTAATATTAGCAAACAACAAGTCATCACCAAATTCATCAGCTTCTTTAGCACCCGAACTGTTATTTAATTTTGAACTTTGATGGTCTTTCTTGCTAGGAACTTTGACTCGACTAGTAGATGGAGTAGGTGGATCAAAAATATCAGCTGAAACATGATTGATTTTTGGTTTATGGTTTATTGGTGCATTACCGCCAGTTAACTTAAGATTCTGAAATTTGTTGCTTCCATAACTAGAATTTTGGTTATTAGACTGTGCTTGTTGCTTTTTAGGGCAACTAGTACTAATATGGCCAGGCTCATTGCATGTAAAACAAATAATTGGTGGTTTCGAATTTTGTTGATAATTTTGCTGACTCTGGTTATTCTGGTAGTTCTGATTGTTATGCTGATTATAATGATTCGAATTTTGCTGTTGACGAAAATTATTGTGAAAATTTTGAGGGTTTTGGCTCCCTAAGGACCTTGGAAAATGTCTACTACTGTGGTGGTCTCTATCAAAAAGTTTATTTCTACGTTGTTCACCACCTGCTTGAATATCGTGAAAAGCTGTACGTTCAGAAGTAAAATTGGGTTTAGTTTCCCTTCGAGTACTATAAAGATCTTTATATGATTCCCATAAATTTTCAGCTTCTACGGCTCTCAGTAATAAATCTTCAAAACTTTCTTTTTTGGAACGAGCAGTTTGTAATTGTGATGCTAACCTAGCATTTTTGATAAATAACAGAAAATGATCAGCAGCTAATTCATCAACATTTTTCAATTCTGGATGAGCACCTTTGGTGACTTCATAAACTCTGTTACCGAAGTGTTGTAATGTCTCATGTGGTTGTCTATTCAATCCACGACTTAAAGCGAATCTGCAATCTGACTTATGCGTGTCTGTCATTGCTAACTTTTCGAGCATTTTCTTACTTATTTTCTTGTAATTGTGCCCATACTTTTTACGGTATTCATCAAAAATTTTCTTCGCTCTAGATCTAGTTCGCTTTTTCAATAAATCAATAATGTCTTTTTCAGGCCACTCAGCAGTAAAATCATCAACGGTTTTAAAAAATCTCTTAATATCGTAGTATGACTCACGTCCAGAAATAGTAGGAATATTTCGTAAAGCAGTGGTGTACTGTGTTTGCTTATTCATTTTACTAATCTCGGCTAAGTTTGAAGCCATTAAATTCACTGCTTGAGCTGTAGCTTCAGCTATAGATGGTGGGTTAAGAATATTGTTCACTATTGTTCTTGATGCTAAATTACTGTCTACGGTAGCTCTATTATCTTCATTATCAGAACTTGAATCAGAATCAGATGAGGATGATGAAGATTCGGGACTTGAACTAGAATCAGAAGAGTCGGGTGATGAATCTCGTTTCTTTCTATGTGACTTTTTATGCTTGGAATGATTAGATTTCTTACTACGTTCAGATCTATGTGATTTGTGTCTTAAGGTAGTAGATGGTACAACAGTATTTTTAGGTGTAGCATTAGGAACTGGATTAGTCAAAAATGCAAAAGCCGAATTAGGTTGTGTACTAACATGAGGTTGAGGAACAATAGCAGTGTTTTGTAATTTTTGAATAGCTTGTAATTTGTTCATAAAATCTACAGCTTCATGATTGTTAGCAAAGATACTGTTCTGAGAATCATTAACGACTGAATGAGTTTTATCGGGAATAGGTGGCACATTGATACTAACTCGTTTCCGTTTTTTCATGTCTCTTCGCGTATCTCTAGCCAATTGGCGATCAAGCAGTATTGAAGCGTCCTTTGTTGACGAACTTGCATCATCACGTTGAGTATGTACTCCAGTACGAATCATATTTATCATGATATGTGATGAAGTGGAATAAGTATAGTCTTTAGAAGTGGTATGATTATCATTTGATGCAATAGTAGGAACGTAATTTTTGACAATATCTAACGTATCATGCGGGGAAAAATCAGAATCATAAAAAGAGGAGATATCTGTATGGATAGGATGAATAACATTCAGTTTTTCAGGAGATTTTGTATCATTAACAGACTCATGAATAAAAGATTCGTCGTAAAAAGCATTATGATAAATGTTATCAGGAGTGGAATAAATGTTTTGACGTTGTACGAAATGTTTAATAGCATTCTTAGTACGTTTGGATGGTCCTACCTCCACAAAACTAGTATCTAATTTCGGAGACGAACAAAGTAGTGGTTCGAAAAATGCGTACCCATAATCACCCAAAAATGATTCATTTTTTCCATTAAACTCAATACCGTTAAAACTATCATACTCAAAGTTAAAAGAATCAAATTCGTTATTTGCGTAAATAAAGGAAACGTTCTGTTTTGCATTTTCAAATTTATCTTTAAATGGACAACCTTTCTTTGATTTTCGAGTCTTAGCCTTTGACAACTTCTTTATCTTCCTTTTTGCTTTTTTCGCCTTTTTCTTGGCCTTCTTAATCTCACTGTCCAATGATGACGATGAGGACGAGCTTGATTGACGACTTTTCTTTGTTGTTACCTTTGATATTCCAACTTCATCATCAGATACCATCGAACTGTCCATGCATTCCGAACTTTTTCCATCATTTACATCATGTTGGATCTCATCCATTTGAATATCATCTTCATTCCGTGGGGAAACATTTACTGTAAATTTCGATTTAACACTATCAAATATTGTGAATGTATCAACAATGTAAGTCTCAGATAAAATATTGGTATTACGTAGTGAGTCATTACTTCCCCGTGGAACTTCAATGACTTCGTCTTGGAAATTTAACGCTTTCTTGAAGTGTTTCGAAGCACTTGATTGTGTGGATCCTGTCTGGAAGAAGCGGGTACTAGCTCCGGATCCTAACAGACTTTCTGCGCCGTGTGGCGTAAACACTGGTGAAGCAGAATTCTCAGACAAACTTGTACTCAGCCGAACAGTTGAAAAAATCACTTTTTGAGTTTTCATTGGTGATGTTACAGCTGAAATTTGCAAATAATTTTCAAAAATTTTTGAAAAATCAGGAGAACCAAAAGCCAATGTTTCCAAAATCTTACAAATGTTTAATTTCATAAATTCATCAGTTAAAAGTTCGTCTGTTGGAGAAAATCTGAACCGCTTACATAATGTTTCAACGAATAAATTCGAAAAATCAGATGAAATTAATTTCCTTTTCATTTCAGTATTTTCAACAAATGGATCAACAAAATCAAAATCGTCAGGCCAGTTACATTTAAACAAACGATTATCCACAATGGTGAGATCATCTGCACACTGTATAACATCCGTTGCACATGGCATGCTCATCAACCGGCGCCTTTGTTGTGGTTTGCGCGAATAAACAATCTTATGCCCATTTAAGAGGCTGTAATCCAAAACTGGTGTCTCTTTGTTTTGATCATGGATGGATGAATTCCGTTCATTTAAAAATGACAATACGTGGGAAACAAACTTTTCAACATTTATGTTCACTTTCCTGCCAAAAATCTTCGGCGATATAGATACTGGTATAGGTGGTAAAAATATTTCAACAAAGAGGTCATTCTCAACATTACTTATTTTGTTATGTGAAAAGTGTGAATCATTTGCAGCAATATTAGACATGGCATTACTATCAGAACTGTTAGTAATAAGTGGATCACCTAGATCAATAACAACAAAATCTGAATTGTTCATATCATCAATATTTTCATTTAAAACATTTCCATGATTCCTGTCAAAAGAAGTATTAGTATCATTGTGAATTTTGTCAGTATTGTTTGGTAATTGGTTAAGATCAAGAACGTTGCTATTTCTGCTACCACTACCATCTAATGACTTATGACTAATTTCTTTTGGCTTGTTTGGTACTGTTTCTGAGACATTAGTTGTATGTTTATTACTATTCGATGGCAAAAATTCGTTTGTGTCCTCATTCGACTTTACTTGTGTTATATCAGATTCAATTCGTTCACTTTTTCCATTATTTACTAATTCCAAACTTGTTTGCATTATAATCTCCTTTGCAACAATATCCTTCACAAGAGTAATAGCGGATTTATGACTTTCCTTACTCTTTTCAACTCGCAAAATATTATTTGTGGTGTGATTCCTAAGCACATGGCAACTTTCTTCATGGCCGTGATCACTGCGAGTATCTGGG
>DATEOO010000432.1:0-5749 GCA_035274085.1 Candidatus Nitrosocosmicus sp. | reverse complement strand
TCTTATAGTTATGTTGTATATAGTCTATATCAATATCAATATCAATATTTCATATATCTGATCTATTGACACTTAGATCAAAGATATCCAACAGCTCTTATGCAGTTAACTTTTTGTGAATGTTTCAATTGCCTTGAGTTCATATATCCATACGACAAGGATATTGAGATCTTGCCTTAGATCTAGTTTGAATATCTACCACAATAGCTACTATAGCATAAATCTAATATCCACCATACTAAATCACAATTTTATTTGAAATGAGTAAGTTTAGTTTCTTCTTTAGATTATTGTTTTAGAATAAATATTGTAAAATTCGATAAAAACTAAAAGAATTAAGATATTTATTATGAGGTTTATTATATAACAAACATGGTAATTGGTACTAATAATAAAAAAAATGTAGATAATAGTAAAACCAAAAAGGAAAATAATAAGGATGATGTAGTTGATTCTACAAAAAAGGACAGTATAAGCCTACCAAGTTCTGTTTTAGCGGAATTAGACGATAGTAAAGAAAAAGAACAGCTCTCATATTACGAAAAACAAGTTCTAAAGGAATTAAAAGGTATTAAAAAAACATCCAAGAACATCCTCAAAAGTTTAAAGAAATTTGGTAGTTAATAAAATTTAAAGACTATTTGGAAATCCACTTATCGTCTTCAAAAACTATGATAAATGAGTTACTTTAAAATTGATTTATAAATGATCGATCACCAGGTGTAGGTGCTGGTATTGAAAATTATTGAAAATATTACATTACATCTTAAATGCCCTACTTAACATTATTAATTCTGGTCCAGTTGTTATACTACCTACAATCAAAGACCGCGTATTCCAAACAATTCCCGACGATAGATATGGAATTCCACCATTGATAGTTAAAGGCTCTACATCTACCTTTAAAATTGATGAAATAGTTTCAACCTCTTTCTCTGTGGCCTTTGGATGTACCGCAGCACCATCATTTGTTGATACAATCATCGAACCAGTTTGATTGAAATCAGCAACAGACATGGTATGAGTTTCTATTCCTAAAACATCACTTATCTGTTTATCAAACTCATTCTTAAATAATGGAGACACTATTGCTCCTTTATCATTAGTGGATATCAGATTGCCTATAGCCGTCAATTTTGACTCTAATTTAGATACATTCAATCCGGTTACATGTTTTAAATATAGTACCTCATCCTCTGATGCTGTTGAAGGCAATAACATCCCATTATTATTTAGGACCACCAGAGGACCAATTATTCTATTTCCTGCTATAGAAACAAAAATTGGATCTACTTCCAAAATATCAGTTATTTTCTTTAACTTTGTCTCAGCATAACCATGTGGAAGTAATACTATTTTATCGTTGGATTTAGCAAATATACCTACATTAGGACTTTTATACAAGTCATATCTGAAAATACCCAAATAATTTAGAACATAGATAGATTATCATATGAACCTATTGATTAAAATTTAATATAATAATAAATAGAAATGTAAAAAATACTAATTATAATATGGTAATAGAATTTAGTATGTCTATCAGGAAAGTCAGCATTATAACTTTCGCATTACCATGCATTTTATTCTTGTTTTTGTCTAGTTGGTTTGGCCACAGTAGCCTAATAGACACCACCACCCAGAGTCCCCCTTTGTTTTTGGTGAGTAAAGCATCAGCTCAAGAAACTAATTGGTCAAACTATACAACTGATGACAACACTCTAAGCATACCATATCCTACAGATTGGAAGATTTCAGAGGATAAGAAGAATAACATAAATCAGACTAATGATATAATAGTATTTCTATCACCAAAAGAAAACCCTCAAGATCTCTTTCAAGAAAACATTGTCGTGAACACTTTGAAACCAAAAAATAACAACTATACAATAAATGAAAGCATTAATACACAAGATATAGTTCAGAAACTTGTAAATCAGAATCAGGGATTTAGATTTGACAACATATCCACCACACATATTGATGGTATAAATAAAACAGCCGACAGCATAACATACAGTTTTGAAAATGCAGGTTTTTTGTTTAAAACTAAACAGGTTTTTTTGACTATGAACAATAATATTTACATTTTTTCCCTTTTAGCTGAGCAAAAGGAATTTGACAAATACGTATCAATTTTTGACAAAATTCTCATGAACATTCATTTGTCGATTTAAAAAAAGAGTGAGAGTTTTTTTGCTAGTTTGTAATCTTGTCTAACCCGGTATAAATCTGGGTATCAAGAATGTTTGTAAAGCTAGCAGTCAAAACATCAGTCATTTTAGAAGTACTTGGATTTGACCAAACAAAAGAGGTTTGGTATTGGTTTGAATCAGAAGAAGTAGTAGGAATAGAAGTAGCTGAAGTAGCGGTAGATGTGGTATCAAGATTTTGTGCAGAAATAGGATTCAAAGATACAGAATTTTCATCAATATTAGTAGCAGCCATACTAGTTTGGGAAATCGTCAAACTACTACTTACAACAGTAATTGTCGACAGTATGATTAAAAGAGTCAATTTTGATGTAATTATTTTCATATCTTAAAAAATAGTAATTATATATCTTATAAGAAACTCTTCAATCGTTACAGTAATAAATCTAATTAGATTTGCCCTTTGTAAAATCAACTATTTTTTTTTCTATAGTATTTTATCTGAATGTTTTTATATCATACTTTGGTTTCTACAGAAACTTTATTTTTGTCCTCGTATATCTTGATATAATTTCCCAGTTCCAAAGTTTTGGAAATTTCATCTAATCCATTTACCAAATAATTTTTTATTGTAGGGTCAATATCAAAATTAAAGACTTTAGAATTTATCTTAATTTGTTGTTGTATCAAGTCTATTTCAAAGTTTTCGTTTATTTTGGATGAAAAGAAATCTTCGATCGTATTCTTATCCATTTTGATGATCAAAACACCATTTTTAGAACAATTATTATAAAAAATATCTGCAAAAGATACTCCAAGGATTACTTTGAAGCCATAATCCTTAAGCGCCCATACCGCATGTTCTCTTGAGCTTCCTATACCAAAATTTTCGCGTGTTAATAGGATCTGTCTTCCACTAAATAGGGGCGAGTTTAACACAAAATCCTTCAATGGTATACCTTGTTTATCATATCGCCAATTAAAAAATAAATATTCACCGTACCCAGTTTTGCCTAAAAGTTTTAAGAATTGTTTTGGAATAATCTGATCTGTATCAATATTAGCAATATCAAGCGGAATTACTTTACTTGTCAAATTCTTAAAAGGTTCCATAAATACACCTGAAGTATATTAGTAATAAATCAAACTTAAACCCATTCTCTCACATCAACAAACTTTCCGGCTATCGCAGCGGCTGCAGCCATCAAAGGACTAACTAGATGAGTACGTCCACCTGTACCTTGGCGTCCTTCGAAATTTCTATTTGAAGTGCTAGCACATCTTTCACCTGCTTGAAGTATATCGGGATTCATGCCTAAACACATACTACAGCCAGGCTCTCTCCATTCAAAACCAGCATTGATAAAAATTTCATCCAATCCCAATTTTTCAGCAGCAATTTTTACCTGTTGTGATCCAGGAACGACCATTGCTTTAACTTTGGAAGATACTTTTTTTCCTTTCACTGCATTGGAAGCTTCGATTAAATCTTCTAATCTTGCGTTTGTGCAAGAACCGATAAAAACGCGATCCACTGAAATATCAGTAATTGGTAAACCCGGTTCCAAATTCATGTATTCGAGGGCTTTAATAGCAGATTTTTTTTCGTCATCATTTCCTTTAGAATATTCATCAGGAGAAGGAATTGCAGAGTTCACATCGATAGTCATAGCTGGATTAGTACCCCAGGTAACTTGAGGAGCAAGATTATCGATATCAATGGAGAAAGTCTTATCGTAGTGCGCTCCGTTATCAGATCGGAGATTTTTCCAATCATCCATTTGTTGTTCAAATAATTCATTTCTGGGAGAATAGACTCTTCCCCTGATATATTCAAAAGTAATATCATCTGGAGCAACAAGACCTGCTCGAGCACCTGCTTCTATAGACATATTGCAAATAGTCATACGTTTTTCCATTGAGAGGGATGAAATGTAGTTTCCCTTGTATTCAATCACTGATCCTGAACCACCAGATGTGCCTATTTTTCTAATAATGTTTAATATAACATCTTTAGACGATATAGCATGGTTTTGCTTTAAACCGCCATTCAAAACTATTTCAAAATTTTTTGACTTTTTCATCCATAGACATTGAGTCGCCAATACATGTTCGACTTCACTAGTACCTATACCAAAAGCAAGGGATCCGAATGCCCCATGAGTGGAGGTATGACTATCACCACAAACAATCGTACTACCGGGAAGTGTCAATCCCAATTCTGGACCTATTACATGAACTATCCCCTGATACTTATCATGAATATCAAAAAGTCTTATTCCGAATTCTTTACAATTATTTTCCAAAGTTTTTATCTGTAAAGATGAGATTTGATCCACAATGGGCAAGGACCTATTGGTAGTGGGAACGTTATGATCTACCGTAGCAAAAGTAAGATCGGGTCTTCTAACATTTCTCTTGTTAATCCTAAGGCCGTCAAAAGCTTGAGGTGAAGTTACTTCATGCACATAATGTCTATCAATGTATAAAAGCGATAAATCACTGCTTTCATCAGAATATACTACGTGATTATCCCAAATCTTGTCGTATATGGTTTGTGCCAACTATAATATATAATAACAAAACGACTATAATAATAATTATTTTATGATTATTCGAGAATTAACAATGCTTAAATGTAGTCTTTTATCATTTTGATATAAATGCATGTTAATGATGATCGATATCCTCAACAAATTTTAGATCAAATTAAAAAAGGAACTACTACTTGTGCTCTTACCTGTAGTGATGGTATAGTATTAGCTGCAGATACAAGAGCAAGTGCAGGATTATTTATTGCAGATAGGCATGTAATGAAAATACAAAAAGTTGATAATCATTTAGGTATGACAATTGCAGGTGGTGTTGCAGACGCCCAAAATCTAGTTGATACAATGAGATATAACTCAAATATATACAGATTATCTAAAAAAGAGCCTATCCCAGTCAGTTCTGCTGCAAGACTATGTTCTAACATTCTATTTAATCAAAGATATTTTCCATTCTATGTTCAGATAATTATGGGAGGATTTGATTTTCGTCAGCAAAAAGGACAAATTTATAATATAGATTTGTTTGGTTCGATGACTACAGAAAGCTTTATTTCAACTGGAAGTGGGTCTCCTGTTGCTTACGGATATTTAGAGTCTGAGTTTAAGGTAGGAATGAGCGTAAATGAAGCATATAAAATAGCAATTCAAGCCATTGCAGCAGCAATTAGAAGAAATGCAGGTACTGGAGACAGTATAAATGCCGTAATAATAGATAAGAATGGATATACAGAATTATCCAAAGAAATTAAAGATAGCGTCGGCGCTAAATTTTAATCTTTTTTATCGTCATACAGTCATAAAATAAAAACAAAATCAAAAGTATATTCTACCTACCTTAATCTAATTTATATCCAATAAAATCTTCAATTATGACTTCGGTCTCCTTTGGGAGCTCAATAATAGGTAGCAATTTTTTAATGAACTTATTAGCAACTATATAAATTGATTTAAAAGTATTATTTTGTAGGAAGGAGTTTAATAATTTCAGGAATTCAGTATAACTTTTAGGATCATATTCGTCAAAATGTTTTGTAAATATATTAT
>DATEOO010000431.1:0-10547 GCA_035274085.1 Candidatus Nitrosocosmicus sp. | reverse complement strand
TCAAACAATAATAACTTTTTAAAATCCGTCAAACTAAAAGAATAGAAATTTATAAAATATAATTACAATATCCTTATTGGTAAGGATAGGGATTACGGTTTTTCCAGGCAGTAATTGTGATCGTGATGTTTATCATATTTTGAATAATATACTTCATGTCGATGCAAATTATATCTGGTACAAATCTTCTTTTGAAGATTTCGACTGCATTATAATACCTGGGGGATTTACTTATGGAGATAGGCTGCGAGCTGGCGCTATTGCGGCACACAGTACTATTATGGATAAAATTAAGGAGTTAGCAGATGATGATGTTCCAATATTAGGGATATGTAATGGATTTCAAATACTTGTTGAATCTGGGATACTTCCAGGGGCACTTATTGTCAACGAATCGTTGAATTTTATTTGCAAATGGATGAATGTAGTAGTTACTAACACGGATACTCCATTTACAAATTTGTACTACAAAAATCAAAGCATCTCCATCCCTATCGCCCATGGAGAAGGTAGGTTTATGATTGATAATAAATCCTTTAACAAAATTAAGAAGAAACATCAAATCACTTTAGAATATCAGGAACATAATCCTAACGGTTCTTTAAACCGTATTGCTGCCATCTGTAACCAAAAAGGAAATGTTATGGGGATGATGCCGCACCCTGAAAGAGGTAGTGACAAGGATTTAATCCCGGCAGGTTACGATCAAAGTTCCATATTGATATTTAAGTCCATGATTAATTATTTTAAGTAGAACTTAGGAATTTAATATGAACATTCTCAACAAGGAAGAATACAGTTATTTAAAAAAGAAATTGCGTAGAGAACCAAATGAATTGGAACAATTTATTATTAGCGCCGAATGGTCCGAGCATTGTTCTTATAAATCCTCCAAAAAACATCTCAAATTATTACCGATGAATGGTGATCATATTTTGGTTGGACCTGGGTATGATGCAGGAATAATCGATATCGGTAATGGCTATGTTGTCACTATTCACATAGAAAGCCACAATCATCCATCGGCGGTGGAACCATACGGAGGTGCGGCAACTGGGGTAGGAGGGGTACTCCGGGACATACTGTCAATGGGCTCTCGTCCTATAGCATTGTATAATGCACTGAGATTCGGTCAGGTTGATAAAAATTCAACGTTTGAGTCAAAGAATAGATGGTTGTTAAAAAACGTAGTCAAAGGAATAGCTGATTACGGTAATTGTATTGGTGTCCCGACAGTTGGAGGGGAGGTGGAGTTTGACCAGTCATTTGATAATTACTGTTTGGTAGATGTAGCTTCAATCGGATATGCAAAACTTGGCGATCTTGTTTCTAACAAGGCAAATAAAGGGGATTTTCTGATTTTAGGAGGAAATGCTACAGGTATGGATGGAATTCATGGCGCCTCCTTTGCCTCAAAAAACCTTGAGGAAGACAATCGTTCTGCGGTGCAAATACCAGATCCATTCTTAGAAAAGGTGCTCATGGAAGCTACTCTGGAGGCGATAGAACATGATTGCATTAAGACTATGAAAGATCTTGGCGGAGGAGGGTTGTCATGTTGTCTGTCTGAGACCGCTGATAATTTGAAAAAAGGATTCCAAGTTGATCTTTCGACTGTTCCATTAAAGGAAAAGGAAATGACAGATGCACAGATTATGATCTCAGAATCTCAGGAGCGCATGTTATATATTGTTGACTCAAAAAAGAAATTAGAGTTTTTCAAGATTTTTGATAAACACAATGTCAATTATTCAGAAATAGGATATGTTACTGAGTATATGAATCTCTCTGTTACAAGGAAAGGGGACGTTTTGGCATCTATGCCTGCACAAATCATCGCACATGCCCCTCTATTGAACAGGAAATTTAAGAAGCCATCGTATCTTAAATCAGTTCAAAAATCATTCCATGAACCGGAACCTCACATCCACATCAAAAAAATGATCTTTAAGATGTTGTCTAACCCTTCTTTATGCAGTCGAAAATGGATCTATGAACAGTTTGACAATGAAGTTGGAGTTAGAACGGTATCAAAACCAGGAGCATCTGATAGTTCAGTTATTAAACTCGATGATAAAAAGTTTCTGAGTTTTAAATTAGACGGTAACACAAAACATTGTTATTTAGATCCATATGAGGGGATCATAGGCTGTCTGGCTGAATCACTTAGAAACATTACTTGTGTGGGGGCAAGTCCATTAGGGATAGTAGACCACCTACAGTTCGGCAATCCTGAAAATGAAGAAATTTTTTGGACATTCTTACAGACAATTAAAGGTATTAGAGAGTTCTGTAAATTCATGAAAATACCCGTCGTCGGAGGTAAGGTAAGTTTGTACAACGAAACAAACACTGGTCCAATAAAACCCTCCCCTGTTATTGGAATGTTAGGGTTAATTGATGGTAGGGATAAGATAAAGTATCCAAAATATATATCAAATCAATCAATCTTTATTGTTGGAATAACCAAAAATGAAATGGGTGGATCAGAATATTTTGAATATTGTTTAGATATTCTTGGCGGAGATGTTCCCCGGGTTGATTTAGTGGAACAAAAGAATAACATAGAGACTATAAAACGATTGATTGACAGAGATTTGATAACTGGAGTCCATGATTGTTCCAAGGGGGGAATAATAATTTCAATGTTGGAAATGGCCATTCATAGTAATATTGGCTTTAGGATTTCACTTGACAAGATCCCCAATGATTGTTCCCGAATAGATTATTTACTATTTTCAGAGTCTCACAATCGATTTATTTTTACAACCGATCACGATACAAAGGTTATCAGATTTTTGAAAAAGAGAAAAATTCCATACGCTAGAATTGGATATAGCTCGGATGATAGAACTTGCATAATTAAAGATAAAGGAAAATCAATTTTCAAAAGCTCCCTTCAGACCATTGCCAAGACATATGAAAGCTCTTTTTCAAATCTTTTTACAAAGCATGTCTAACTTTAGCTTTTTTATCTGCCGACAATGATACAAGTCATTTCAGGCAACAGATTCTAAATATTAAATAGAAAGAATAACGAAGATATAGCTTCTAATGGTTCATGAAAATTGTGGCGTGGTAGGCATTTTTTCTTTGGGCGGAGAAAATATAGTCCCTTATTTAATAGATTGTCTTCGAGCTCTGCAGCATAGAGGACAGGAGTCATGGGGCATTGCCATACCAAGGAAATTACCTTTCAAAAAAACCGGATTGGTATCTGGCTCTGCAAATGAATTTGATAAACTAATTAAAAAGTTTTCTTCCAATATTGGGATTGGTCATGTCAGATATTCTACCTTTGGCTCAAGTTCATTAGAGAATGCACAACCATTGAAGGTTAAAGACCTGTGCATCGCACACAATGGGACCATTACAAATGCTGAACAGCTTTCTACCATGGTAGGAGGATGTACTTTTACACCACAGAATATGACAGATACTCTAGTTGCTGCTCAAAGGCTAGTTAGTATTCTAAAAAGGAAGGATGATATGAAGGCTGCCATGGCAATACTCAAAAATGAGATGGTTGGATCTTATTGTTTTACGTTCCTAACTGACTCAAATACAATATATGCTGCCAGGGATCCAAAAGGCTTTAGACCGCTTGTACTCGGATTACATAAGGCCACTAACACGTACATCATTGCATCCGAATCATGTGCATTGTCTACTGTTGGTGCAATTCTTTTAAGAGATATTGAACCCGGTGAGTTGGTTAGAATAGACAAGAACGGCCTCACGTCTGAAAGATTTTCTGAATCTGGGAATCATGCGCATTGTGCATTTGAATTCACATACTTTGCACACCCAAGTTCAGTTATGGAAGGGATAAATATTTACCTCGCAAGGAAAAAAATAGGCGAATATTTAGCCCGTAAATTTCCGATTAATGATGCTGACGTCGTAATTCCGGTACCTGATTCTTCCAGACCTGCAGCTTTAGGATATTCGCTTAAACTTGGATTATCGTTTGAAGAGGGTTTGCTAAAGGACAGATACAGCAAAAAAGGATCAATGAGGAGCTTTATTGAACCCCTAGTTAAAGATAGAAAGGAGATCAACCAAAATATTATGCCAATCCGAGAAATGATAGAAAATAAGCACGTCATAATCGTTGATGATAGTATAGTAAGGGGTACCAGCTCTCAAGCAATAATCGAGTCAGTTAGGCAAGCAGGAGCAAGAAAAATATCCATGGTTGTTACGTATCCGCCGATTAGATATCCATGCTACGCGGGAATTGATTTTCCCTCGCAAGAAGAGTTGATAGCGTTTCAGGTCGCAAAGGATGAAACAAATTTGGACACAATTGGCAGCAAAGTATCTACAATTATAGGTGCCGACGAAGTTTGTTATAACGATAATGTAAATCTCGCAAAAGGTATAGGTTTGAATAAGAATGAGTTATGTTTTTCCTGTTCATCTGGAGATTATACTCCGCTTGGAATAAAACCTGATTTTGGTTCTCGCTATCAAATTAACGATAAGATATTTATAGATTAGAATTTAAATCCCTACATCTAGTATAATTATATTGAGTTTAGAAGAGCTTCGCGAAAAGGCATTTTTTCAAAATTCAATCGATGTTTGGATAATGCTCTGTGAAGAAAAGAAATGGGATTATTCTGATATCATAAATTACATGAAATTCATAGATTATTTATTTTCAAAAGGAATAAAAATTCAACGCTTTCCGCTTTGTATCAAGGAGTCAGGAGGATTGTTTGAAAGAGGGAAGGACAAAACGAGCTTCTTAGATAGGCTTTCCAAAGTCCAATCTGACAATGCATCTGCATTCACCATAAAGCTTACACAATCAGCCATTAACACCATAAGAGGATTTGCCCTTTGATGTTTATGGTTTAGATTTTTGTAGACCAAAATGTAGATTTTTGCATCCTCCATAGATAATAGTCCTTTACGATTTTAATGTCGCAAATATTGCTTTCCATGGCTTCAATTTTGTCACGGTCTAACCAAACATATTGAGGAGGATCTATTTTCGATGCCATCTTGGGAGTATTTGTCATAATACAAACGAATACTGATTCAATAATATGTATCCCACTTTGGCTGTCGATTTTTGAATAGATACCCAAGATGTCTATGGGTTCTACGCAAAGCGTGGTTTGGTCAAAAATAGATCTGCGTATAGCTTCTTCAGGTAATTCTCCATATCTAACAAAATCACCAGGGAGATTCATTGTGGACATATTTTCAGATTCTTTATTTCTACGAAATAGTATCTCGTTACGACTATTGTTACAAATAGCAATGACCCTGCAGAGAGGATGTGAGGAGCAGTCTTTATTCATCAGGTAGTAAACATTTGGCTAGTGGAAATTAATCAAACAATCTATCACACTTACAATGCAAAGTTCGATTTAAGTTCCTTTTTTGTGATGTTATCTACCCATAGGAACTTCCTCTGAAGCGTACTTGTATACATCTTATTCCAGTCTAATTCAACAATATTCATCCACGATCGAAACACTCTAGGGTCTATATAATTTCGTAAAGAAGTTCCCAAATTATATTCCCTTGTCTCTTTCTGTAACTTTACTTGGAATTCTAACTTTTGAATTCTTTCTATCAATTTTAATTTCTGTTTTTCTGTTTTCCAGTTCTTGTCCTTCAAGTCAGCCTTTAGATTGTTAATGAGTTCGTTTTTCTTTTTCAAGGATTCTTCATATTTTGTAATTGCAGTAATACTTGCAGGATTCTTAGGGTCTATTCCCTTCTTATGGTTGCAGGTTATTGCAGCTTGCAAGTTCGCATACTTAGCAACATAAATCTTTTCAAATTCACTAGATCCGGGCTTCACTTTAATTGGAGGGCTTAAAAGTGATTTCTTGACTATATTTGTAGCGATAAAGGTTCTGAAAACCTTTGCCGTAAGTCCTGGAACATTTTTTGGATCAATATTTCTTAGGAAAGTATTTACTTTCATTGAATTTATATTATCAAAAATAGGATCCGTTTCCTTTTTGTTTTTTGTGAAGAGGCTTAGATTGTTAAATAAAAGTAACTTGTCATCAGAATCTATCGCTAATGATTTTTTCCACGGAACGCTATCCTTTCCGAGGAAACTAAACTCTAATACCTTATTGTTATCATTTATTTCAAATTTTAAGTGCTCTTTTCTGAGGGTTGTCGCACCTACAGTGTCCGCTTCATCGGGATCTTTTTCATCACCCACCCTCATTGCCATTTTTATTATGAGATAGCATACTGTGGAAATTTTTCTCTGATCAGGAAATCTCGATGCCATTTTTTTTACTATCTCTCGTTCGATCTTGTCGATATATTTTTCGAGGTTTTGAGCTTTGTCATATTTGGCTTTGTCATAATTTTGGCGGATTACGGACGAATCATGTAACCAAACGTATTTTCTTTTACCTGTCAGGCTCTCAACCCAAGAAGCCAGCCAAGTAGAACTATGATCGTGAATTACTTTTTGCCATGGTCCTTCAGGAACTGGGGCCTCCTCACCCAGATTGAGAATAACATCTTCTGGTTTGACTCGAGGCTTCCATCTACCTCTTAAGGGATGTTGTCCTCTACCCATAAATAACCCTGGAGGTTCGACTAACCAATTTGCCACCTCAACCTCAATGTCGTCCACTATTGCTTTGCCGAAATAATTTTTTAATTTTTCCTTTTCATTTTTTCTCTCTAACGCTATCCTTTTTCTTTCTTCTCTTGAAAGATTGCTCCAAACAATCCTTTCTCTTTCCTTTGTCGCTTTTTCCCTATCAACATAGGTCATAAAATCAGTCATGTCTAATTGACCAATTTCGTAGAGTCCATCTTGAATTTCTTTGGGCAACAATTTCTTAAAATCTGTCAAAAAATTTTGCTGGAAGACAGGATCCTGTACATAGTGAGTGTCTTTCTTTTTTGCCCATGCATAGATTAATTCTTCCTGTTCCTTAGAAAGTGTGAAATTCTGCTTATCAATTCTGAATGGCAGATTCTTTACAATGTACTCGGGAGGAAAGCAAACGCCGTTATGAAAAAGGGTAACCCATTTTTGGTTGCTGTTATCTCCCCGATTTTGATTAGATTTATCATCAGAAGTAATCGAAATGGATGACAATTTATATAAAATTATTTTGGTTTAGGATATAAAACTATTCTCCAAGAAATCCTTCAGCGTACAGTCAGTTAAGAATGCGTTGGACTAATTCGCAAGTATCCCTGTTAGTTGTGGATTTACTATAATTTTATAGTTGAAATCAGAATTATCTATGGGACGATTAACTTTAAGCTATGTTATCTCAATTTATAATCTAAATTTGGTAAGTATTCCTGATTTATTCCTATAACTAACGCCGAATTCGGTAAGTTTTTGAATCTCTGTTTCGTTGAAAATAGTGCCGTCTGTACAAACCAGCTTATCATTTATACAACAACTTGAACAGATTCCGATGCCGCATTTCATATATCGTTCCATGCTTGCCTCGATGTGTGTGCCATACATTATTGCGAGGTCATACACTTTTTTCATCATCATTTCTGGTCCACATGTGTAAATGATATCAACTTCTTTATTAACAAGGAGAAAATCCTTTAAAATATCTGTAGGATAACCCTGTGTTCCAAATGAACCATCTTCTGTGGCCATAAGCATTTCAATTTTTGATTCCTTTGCCCATCCAGATATTAAACCAGTAAACAAAAGTTCAGATCTCGTCCTCGCACCTAAAATGAATGTAATTCTAGTTTGCAGCGCCTTAGTGTAATAAAGTAGCCTTATGAGGGGAACTAGACCAGTTCCGCCACCCAAAAGTATTATATTCCTATGGGATTTATTTATCGAAAACGAATTTCCATATGGCCCCCGAATCCCAATTCTGTCCCCCTTACTTTTATTAAACAATGAGGTAGACCCGTATCCATTCTTTCTAATTGTAATCGCAGCATATTTTTTTTTGTCACTTATCATTACACTTAGGGGAAGTTCTTCTTTCCTGGGTATCCAAACCATAAAAAATTGTCCAGGTTTTGACACACTGCCTAATGGATCCTTAAAGATAAAGGTTTTAACGGTAGGGGATTCTACAATTACATCCTCAATTAATACCATTCTAATCATATCCTTATTTATGGGCAATTCCGATTATCTCCTTGATATCATTTATATTCGCATCTTCTAGGTAGGAGTGCAAACCTTTCAAAATTCTTCCAACCGAATTTATTCCTTTAAAGCCTATCAGACTACCTATCTGTATAGCCGAAGCGCCTGCCATCATGTATTCTAGAATATCTTCGTATGTCATGATCCCGCCACAGCCAATAATTGGAATATTTAGACACTTCCTCAATTCGTATACACATCTTACTCCCATGGGCTTTATTGCAATTCCAGAAAGGCCCCCGATTTTGTTTTCTAAGACAGGGCAACGAGTTTGGATGTCTATCTTCATGGCTCTCAAGGTATTAATGGCAGTTATTCCATCTGCTCCAGCACTCTCAGCTATTTTGGCTACCTCAAGTATGTCTGATTTACCTAAACCTACCTTAACAAAAAGCGGTTTTGTTATATCCTTCTTAATTGATTTGATAATATCATAAACCAAATTAACATCATCGCCAATCTCCATACCCATTTTTTCAACGTGAGGACAAGACAAATTAAGTTCAAATCCCAAAATTTTAAGATTGTTAAACTTTTTTGCAATAATAGAGAATTCATCCTGGTTTGAGCCAACCAGGCTTACAATTAATGGCCCTCTGTTCTTTGAAATTTCTAATGAAAATGACTCTGCACCCGGGTTTGCAAGACCAACGGCATTTATGTAGCTCATATTATCTATACTAACTATAGTAGGATTTCTATAACCCTCCCGTGGCAAGAGACTAATCGACTTACTTACTATAGCTCCAACACCGAGATTGTATAATCTATTAAAGATATTTTGGGACAACCCTAAAATACCTGATGCCACGATTACTGGATTTCTTAAGTTTAAACCTGCGATGTTTATAGGTATGTCATAATCCAATTCGTTATAAAAAAATCTAGTTTTACAATTCTTAAAAATCTATCGGAAGTTTTGATCTTTTGTTATTGTATGGCTATCGTTGCCGCTTGAGAGACCAAAATAGAGAGGATATCAATTATAGGCCTTTGTAACTTTGACTAATTAATTACATCAGTTTGTTTATTGAAAAAGTGATTCTTGCAATCAGATTCCAAATAGATTATTATTTTTTATTAAATACGTTTTGATTTTCAAGACTTTCTTTTTTAATTCGATGATTTTTATAAAGTTAATCTAATGCTTATCATGTGCAGGCAATAGTTGTGAATTTAAAAAATAAGAGAGCATAAGACTCTTGTGTATCCGCGATAGGCGGATGTTTCTTCGGATATCAATTTGACGAGTTTGTCTATTATAATAGTAAATTCCCGTTATGAGAAGTGCGTTTTAAATCTCTATTGTAGACGAAATATTCACGCCTGCAGAGGTAATTTTCTACATATGGAAATTTGGAATATAACTAATAATACAAGTCTACCTACGGCTGGCCAGCCTAAAACTCAGGTAGTCTAAGCGGCTTCTCAATCTATTTATACCTTAAAATTAATTAAAAAAAACCCTGTTGTTTTTATGTTGAAAAACTAGTTATTTCTAAAATGATGGAGATAGGAAGTATAGGAAATTAGAAATCTCTGATACCAAAGGACGATATATACGAACCAAATCACGTTTTGGCGGTGATACATGCAAGCGGTTAGTCTTTTTAATGCAAATACATCGTGAGCCTAATTTTGGTTATTTTTTTGAAACCATCATTAAAGAAATTAACTATACGAACATGTTATCGGAGATAGTTTTCTACCGTATTTCATTACAGATAGGATAGAATTTGAGTTTAAGATTATGATAGTCTTATAATTTTGCAGGAGTATCAAACAATAAAAATATAAAGGCAATGGAGATTGCTGTCTCTTTTGATAAATAGGCAGAGAAAGTATCAAATGGTTAACGATTTAGATACACGATGCTAGCAACCTTAAATGGTCCTCAAATTCGAGTTTCCTCTAATTTTAATTTTGAGTCACCTAAACTCGATGAACTGACAACATTGTAAAGTGTAGTGCATTAGACTAAAACATGAGCCACTACGCATTTGTATAATAGTCATCGATATAGTCCCAGAATATTTATTTCGCAATTCATTAACCGTTCCTCGTCGGCTTATCTTCATTTACTACATTTTGAGCTTTCGAAAGAGTATAAAATATTACTAGAAAAAGTTAAAAAGAAATTTGCCTAACAATTAGCATGAGACAAGAACACGCTACTCTATATGACGTGCAAATTTCCGACTTTACGATAGGATACGAGGATACTTAAAGCATCTAAAATTTGAGATAATTTATGAAGAAAAGGATAAAGACTATTGGAACCTCAAAGCACACAAGGGAGGTAAAGCCAGCGTTATCGTTGGAAATGTAAGGGACGTGGAGGTAATGATTAGCGGCGCTAAAAGTGCGACTCCTTACAACGATATAGTTCTTCGAACTGGAGCGTGGG
>DATEOO010000430.1:0-3240 GCA_035274085.1 Candidatus Nitrosocosmicus sp. | reverse complement strand
CCTAGCTTGGCCTTCTAACATTTAAAAAAAAATAATGTGTTAATAATCAGTATTGAACTTGACATGAGTAGGCAGGGCAACTAAACTAATCTCACCTAATCTGCCAACCAACCTGCTTACCAACCAACCTGCTAGAGGAATCTGCATTATTTTACAAGTACAATATAAAATATGGTTTTTGCTATTATAATTAGAAACAATCACTGAATAATCTCATTGCTTGGTTTGGATTCTAGATTCTTTAATTTGGTTAAGGGGATGTTTTAATATATTGCATCTCACTTTATTTTGTTGAACGATATTCGTTATTGCCTCGAAATTTGGGGAACGGATTATGAAAAAATTAAACAAACGTGTATCCTCGCAGAAGAGCTTGGATATTACGGATTTTATTATGGTGAATCATTAACCGACATAGACCTTGACTGTTGGACAGTTCGTTCGACATTGATCCCTATTACAAGTAAAATTAGGCTTGGACCCGTCATCACTTATATACTTCCAGATTATAGAAGCTTGGCCTTACTGGTAAAACAATCAATTACTTTTCAAGACATTTCAAAAGGCCGGCTTGAATTTAGGACAGGACCAGGTGCATGCCTTGAATATTCTCTTCAGTGGTGGTATCCTTTTGGAATCAACTATTCAAATGCAATTAAACGAGTTGCCTTGTTTGACGAAGGCATTCAATTACTATCAAAATTTCTTGGAAACAGTGATAAAGACTACGAGCAGTCTGGTAACACGATGGTTACAAATTTTGATGGACAATTCTATAAATTACGTGGAGCTTCATTTGTCAAACCTAAAATTAAAATTCCTATAACAATAGCAGTCAAACAAGATAGAATGATGAAAATTGCTGCAACTTACGCAGATATTTGGGAATGTTCCTATTTGACACCTAACGAATATTCTACTCTAAATAAAAGATTTGAAATATTGTTAAATGCACAAAATAGCACGAAATCTAAAGACCCACAAAATAAAAAGATAATCAGATCAATTGAATTGGATGTTCTTATTGCAAATACTGAGCAAGAACTTGAATACAAGAAAAAAATATTTGCCTTGGAAAGGGGACCAGGCGTTTACAAGCAAATACTAAAGAGGGGGCTTGTGGGAAACCCTGATGAAGTAAGCAAAAGGGTACAAGAATATGTTGATCTTGGTATCAGTCAGTTTTTTCTTGCGTTTCAGGATCCGTTTGACCTTAAATCCATCGATTTATTTATGAATACCGTAAAAAATTGATATTCCTAACTTATCCATTTATGGGATACCAGTTTTGAAATATTTTAGATATTTCTTTTTTCTTTCTTTCTTGTTTTTAGTTTAAAAATATGTGTTTTTATCAAGTACCTCGCCAGGATTCTGGCTGTTAGAGATTGATTAGTTAATAAAAGCCACTGATGATTTTTCCAGGTTTTCTAAAAAAAATCGAGATTAATGTTATTTTTTTGAATTAGCAAAGATTTTTTACTGCTTGTACATCGTTAATGAGGTAGTAGACAATATGAATATAGAAATTACGTGTAAAAAGGAGCAACAACTATTGTTCGCTAAAGCAGGCTTCGCATCAATCGTTTTTATGGCCGCGATGATAATTATTTCTTTATATCAGGTTTCGTATGCTCAGAATGATTCATCTGATAACCTCAGCAGTAGGATTAGTAGTAATAATGAAACAGGTGTGCCCCCTTTAACAGAGGATGGAAACATATCAATTGAATCTTTTTCTAGTCTTGTTAACGAAATTAATACATATTTAGCATCAAAGCCCTCAAATTCCCTACCTAATAGCACCATAGATTCCCAGAAAGAGATGCCATCTATAAACTTGCTATCTTTGAATAAAATAACTATTCAAAATACCTCTATGTCGGTACCAGCACCTGTACGACATCCAGGCCAGCCATCACATGAAGTAGTTTTTGCCCTTCCATTAAGAAATGACGGTAAAATATGGTCAGGTACAGTAACATTTACAGCAAGCAAACCGATAGAAGTCGAGGTCCTTCATACTTATGCACCAATAAGGATTCCAGATTCAACTCATGGGGAACCGTATCATGCAGTATTGCCTGGAAATAAGAGCATTGCAATAACTCATCTCCGACAATTGGTTGACGTCCCTATTGAAATCAATGGGACTGGAATAAGCTCAGGGACGCTAAATTTCGCAGGTAATGCACTACTATTTCATAAAACAAGCGGGCAGCCTTTCACTGTGACTTATACTATAGATGCTTATGCAAAGGAATTGAAAAAACTTGGAAAATAGATTTAGGTTCAACGAGTTCTAGTCAGCCAAAAAAAAAAACAATCTTTTATTTCATCGTTACCAAATCCTAAATTTAATGACAAGGGAGGGGAAAAGCATTGGAGTCAATTTTTTTATGGGTAAATGATAAAACTATGAATCATTTTTGTCTTTTGTTATTGGTTCTCCTATAATGTGGGCGGATTAAGATAGTTTGATTAGTTGTCTATAAGAGGATTGCAGATAGTACTTTATACATAGCTGAGAAGAAAGACCTATCTAAACTAGACTAATTGAGAGGTAGGCTGATCTTATTTTGCCCCGATGTATAAGATCTGATCCCTCAATGTAAAACGTATTGAATATCTACTAATCAGATTCGTATTACATAAGGACATTTTGTCTTTTGTTTTTGGTAAATATAATAAATGTATAAAAGAGCTTTGTTTTGATAATTGGGCTGTAGTAAAAAAAGATTTATTAATTCATTTACATTTTTCTCATATACACTGACAGTTTACCTCAGAATTCTAACCAAATTAATTAGGTAAGATAAGTGATTGTAGGGATTCAAGACGAGTGTCTATGTTATCAGTTCGGACATAGGTATGTCCAGACCCTTGATGAAGTGTTTTTAAAAATCCTGCTCTGTCCTTAATTTCTTCTTGAAATTGCAGTTTAGAAGCGTCTTTTAAAGTCCAATACAAAGTCTCTTTACCTGTTCCAGGATCGATATATGCTTCTATAACCCGTTTATTATCGTCTGTCAGAAAGGTTTTCACTTTTAAGGTAACATTGTTTGTATTCAAGAGATCATTTAGGAAAAAGTCTTTGCTTTTATTGTCGTTTGAATGAAAAACAAAATCATCTCCAGCTAGATTTTTTACTTCATTCATTGTAAGTTTTATGTATTTGCCGTCATCCCGATAATCCATAATATACGGATTACTGCTATTTGAGACATCAAATAATACTCC
>DATEOO010000429.1:0-2042 GCA_035274085.1 Candidatus Nitrosocosmicus sp. | reverse complement strand
TATCATCGTCATTTGAAGAATGTGATAAATTATTGGAATTATTTACATTCATAACCATAATCTGACAATGTGATGATATAAATATTCTTAAATTTACAAGTCAAATTTTAAATCCTGTTTATTAACATCTTACATATGTAGTGTCATACTGTCAAATATTTAACAAAGTTTTCTATAAAGAAATAATCAATCATCATGATTTGAACTTAATTATTTGATATTTGGCTTGTCTAAAATATTTTGATCATATCTATTTCTTTTTACAAGTAATGCCATTTCGAATGCGCCATGAATTGTTTTATTTAGATCCTTATACATTTTGGAATTTTTATTTTCTTCTTTCAAAGCATTAACATTCCCATTTAAACTTGAAGTCATGGCATCATAATTATTTTCTGTATCTTCAGCGTACCAACCTCTTGACCAGCCAACAAATGGAAATTTACCAAACACACACCCAAGTTGTGACCAGAACGACATCAGTTCTCCTGCAACATGTTGAATATTATCCTGGCCTCCCGTAATTATGAAAGCAGCGACCTTGTCTCTAATTAAATAGCGACCATGAGTGATAGATTGGTTTTGAACACAGTTCATTCTTTGGATCATCTTATAGTATAGTGAACTTGCATTGCCCCATCTTATAGGAGTGGCAATTATCACCACATCAGCCCATAAAATTATTTTTTCATATATTCGAATCATCTGATCTTCGCTGTCCCTTTCGGAAATAGAACAAGGGAAAATACATGCGTTAGCGTTCTTAGAATAGTATCCTTCACAGTGACTGAATTCTAACTCTCGAAGTTTGATCATGACAGTTTCCGCCCCTAGATCCTTTTTAGCATATTCTAAAGCAAAATGTAATGCATCCTCCGAAGTGCTTTTGCGTGGTGCAATTATATCATTTGAGTTTGTGGTAGATATTCCAAGAATTCTTACTTTTTTATCATTTACTGGGAGTAAATTATCATTTGATTTGTGAATAAGATAGTTATCTACCGAATTCTTTAGTTTCATATAGGAGTCGTGAGGTTGAAATATTCTTTTTCCAATTGTTGAGGGAATAGAATTTACATATACTCTATTTCCAGTTATTTTGACGTCATAAGAGTCTACACTATCTCCGCCTTGATGGGGGGATTTCCCATTCTTCACAGAGTACTTCCATCCATGCCATGGACATGTAACTATATACTCATCTAGGAATCCTTTACTAAGTGGTCCTCCTTTGTGGATGCAAGAATCAGAGATAGCATAAAATTTTCCATTTAAGTTAAAGACTGCTATTACTATATCTTTTTGTTCTTCGGTTTTAATGGAAAAACTTTTAGATGTTCCACTCTTTATCTCTGTTAGCAGACATACATAACGATATGAAGAATTATTATATTCCCTCTCTTCTGTATTCATGAATTCTTATTTGCAACAAAATATATCTATGGATACCTGGTATTGATTATCTTTTGCAAACTTCCATTATATTTTTTGGAGACAGAAGAGAGATACTGGACCATGATACCGAAAATCCAGAGCCATGACTAGATCAATATACGATTGTCCTAAAATCTTAATTGAATATGTGTTCTATGATGAGGACCATAAATATTGAATATTGAATAATTGTATTTATAAATGTTTTAGATAATTAGAAATCATCTGAATATAGAGGGTAGGGGAGGGAAACTACTACTTTCAATACCATTACATTTACTATCTTAGGAGAAAATTATATCTGGTAACATTAGGATTGTAACACTATTGTTTCTTTTTTTCCATACTTTGAGAATAAATTTTCATATCTTGCTAAACTCTCATTGATTACCTCCTTTTCTGCAGTATACATTTTCATAAAATTCACACGCAAAACTAATCTATTTTCAGAGTTAAAGAATCTAATGCTGTATCTTCTTCGACCGTCTTCACTTGATTCAATGATAAACTTGGCCTCCTTTGCTTCTTGAATATTAACGTGAATATGCCATTCCCCTTTTTCATCTCCTATTGTGGCCCATTGTTCCTTAATTCGAAACGGAGTATTC
>DATEOO010000428.1:0-2204 GCA_035274085.1 Candidatus Nitrosocosmicus sp. | reverse complement strand
ATCTGGAGGGTGAAAAGACTGAAAGTCTTGGAGGGCCAGTTTGCTATGGATCTCTATTAACAAAAACATTCAGCTTTGATGCTTTTGCTGCTACCAAGGTTGGAAACGATATAGTAGGAAAAACCCAATTGTTAAGAGATTGCAATATATTTTTGACTGAAAATCAAATTGATAAGTCAAATCTCACAACCAAATTTAGATTAGTTTTGAACAAAGCAGGAGGACGCCAACTTTACCTCTCATCAAGTTGTTCAGAGATCAGTATAGATGATTTTGTGGATAGTAATGCCTTCTTAGTAAGTCCCATATATGAGGAAATCTCTCAAAACACACTCCAAAAAGTAGTTGATAAGTTTAGGGGCAGTTTCATAATGATTGATCCGCAAGGATTTCTCCGTTATAAAAACAAAGAAGGGCTAATCCTAAATAGGAAAAGCATTGATTTAGATCTTAATGGTGTGACAGCGATAAAAGCTGATCCAGAGGAATTATCTGCACTTACTGGAGGAACTGCATCAATAGAAGGAATGATAAAAATACGAGATAAGTTTAATCTCGAATTTGTAATATCAACATGTGATAATAACATTATTTTCTTGCATAAGAATATTGTTTATACAATCAAGTTTAAAAAAATTGATAGTCCTGATCACACAGGCCTTGGCGATATTCTTGCCACTGGGTTCACCTGCGCTTACATAAAAGAACGAGATCCACTTTGGGCCATATGTTTTGGAGCTGGATCTGTTATTGCTTCTTTGGAATCAAAGAAGAAAGGAGTTCAAAAAGTCCCAGACAAAATGAATTCTATAGAGAGATTCGCATCTTATTTTTATAATACCATAAAATTTAAAGTAGTTGATTAGATGACAAAAAAGGAAATAAAAACAAACTTTATTAAATTACCTTAATCAAAGAAAGATTCATTATAATGCGAATAGCTTTGTCAGGATTTACCGGTAAAGATTCAACGATGTTGAGCCAAGTTGTAAAAACACTAGAAGAATCTCATATACAGACACAGATTATGACTGCTTCAAACCAGGATGTTGCCAAGGACGTTGACATGGTCGTTGTGCCTGGTGGGGACCGAGGTATTCTCAATTATTTTCACAAGACATCTGTACGATCCGCTCCTGTGTTAGGCCTTTATGAATCAAACTCCACCGGGTTTCTAGCCCAGATTGATGTTAAAGGCATTGATCTAATAAAGGAATCACTCAAGTCTGGCAACTACGAGATAAGAGAAGAAGAAAGACTCGCTGTTAAGGTAGATGGGAAAGAAATAGAGCCTGTTCTCAATGACGTGGCAATATTTTCCAATAAGAGTGCAATCCTGATGGAACATTTTCTCAGAATTAACAATAAAGATATTTGGCATGATAACAGCGATGGAGTAATCATTGCAACGCCTATTGGCTCGACCGCCTATGCAATGTCAGTTGGTGGTCCAATCGTTCTCCAAAATTCACACGTTGTTGTAGTAGTCTCAGTAAACTCATTAGACAATACTAGACGCCCTCTTATCGTTTCTGATGAAAGTTATGTAGAAATAGTAGATATAACGTCAAGTCATCATTGTGAGGTGATATTGGATGGAACATCCAGAGTTAAGATCACAGATAAATTGCAATGTAACAAACATGAATTTCCTGCCCGATTGGTAACGCTTAACAATAATTATTCTGCTACCAGAATAATAGAAAAAAAAGTAAAGTACGCAGAAGATCTTTTGCGTATGCCTCCAAGTGCAAAATTAATTCTCAAAACACTAGAGTATGAAGGCGCTATGACCCAAAAGGATTTAATTAATAAGACAATGTTGCCTGAGAGAACAATTAGATTATCATTATCTCACCTGTTAAATAGGGGATATGTAAAAAAGAAAATTTCTCTCAGAGATGCCAGGCAAAAAATCTACGAGTTAAAAATATAGGGTCTAAAGAAGTTTCTTGGTTAGCCTCATATTTTCAATACTGGCTTTTATGAAATTTTCAAATGCAGGTTCTGGATATCCTGGTCGACTATGAAATTCACCGTGATATTGGATGCCCAGAAAGAACTTGCGACTCGGAATTTCTAAAATTTCGATCCTTTTACCAGTATCTGATGAACCAGTAAATTTCATGCCGTTACTTTCAATCAGATCTCTATATTCTTGATTAACTTCATACCTATGTCTATGACGTTTTTGAATCATCTTT
>DATEOO010000427.1:0-3687 GCA_035274085.1 Candidatus Nitrosocosmicus sp. | reverse complement strand
GGATCTAAAATTCAAATATTAAGAAGAAAAAAGTCAACAAAAAAAGAAGATTGGATGCCCTAAATGTATATTCTGAAGCGGAAGTTGATTATTTTGTCAATACAATAAAGAATGTAAAGCCATTTCCCAAGCTAAGAGATTTGAGAAAGTTATTGTCTCCCGTATTGTCGCTGGATAAAATTAACGCAATTTTGAAATACCTTGAACGATCAAAGCAGATAATAGTAGATTTAGAGGGAAATATAGTTTGGATAAAAGATGCTAATGTGAAAGAGGATTCAAATCTGTCAGAAACTGCCAATTTTTCCAAAGAATTCCTCGAACACTTTGGCAAATTATAACTCATTAAATTAGGATTTATAAATATTTAAATCACGTATAAACGTAAATTAATACAAACATGGTAGATTTTTTTAAATCTAAACGAAATAGGCGAATTACACCAGATGGGGAACCACTGGAAGATGTTGGCGGTGGAGGCGGATTTGGTTTTTCTAGTCCATTAAAAATAGCTATACCTGCAATAATTGCCATTATTATTATATTTGTTGTACTGACCTCTAGTTTGAAGATTGTTGAGGCTGGTAACCGAGGTGTATTACTAAAATTCGGTGCAGTTGATACCTCGGTATCTTTGAGTGAAGGATTGCATTTTGTATTACCATTTAGAGATTCAATAGTACCAATGGAAGTTAGAACCCAAAAGATTGTTGAGAGCACCACATCAGCTTCAAAAGACCTTCAAAATGTGGCGACTGAAGTCGCGTTGAATTATCGAATTAATCCTGACACCGTTCCAATCTTGTATAAGGAGATAGGTCTTGATTATTCTAACAGGGTTATAGTGCCGACAATTCAAGAATCTGTTAAGCAAGTAACTGCGAGATATAATGCAGAAGAATTAATTACTAAAAGAGATCAGGTGAAATCTGAAATAGAAGAACAAATAGAGGCTAGATTAACACCATACAATATTATTATGGACACAATCTCTATTACTGACTTTCAATTTTCAGATCAATTTGTACAAGCAGTAGAAGCCAAGGTCCAGGCCGAACAGCGTGCACTCCAGGCTCAAAATGAACTTCGAAGAATACAAATTGAAGCCCAGCAAACTGAAGCTAGAGCATTAGGTGAGCAGAAAGCAAATATAGCGAATGCAGAGGGTCTCCGACAAGCGAATATACTAAAAGCACAAGGAGAATCTGAAGCTATCAAGATTATCGATGTTCAGCTTCAAAATAGTAGTACATACCTGGATTGGTTAAAGACTCAACGATGGGATGGAAAACTTCCATTAGTAACGGGAAGCAGCGGTGGCGCAGGTAGCGGCAGTGACGTTGGCGCCATTCCATTCATTGAAATTCCATTGGGTTCAACAGAAGAGGGAGCAGCAACAGCGGCAGCACATAACTCTACACTAAATTCGACCCGATAATTTTTGTAATATAGGTACCATCGTGCCTATTTACAATTATGTGCTTATCTAAACTGAAATCAAATTTACTTTCTTTATAGTCACTGCTTATTTATTATGCTATAATGTTATGCCTTTCAAACTAAAAAGAAAACGCTTATAATCCTAGGACATGATATGGATTAAGGTAATATTGTACTTCAAAGAAGGCCTAACCTTTGATGACGTTCTTCTGGTGCCTAAGAAATCACCTATCGTGTCTCGATCACAAACTAGTCTAAAAACAAGACTTTCTTCAAACGTTAGTCTTAATGTCCCAATTATAAGTGCCAACATGGATTCAGTGACCGAATCAAATATGGCAATCGCATTAGCCAGAGAAGGAGGGATTGGAATAATACACAGATTTATGACTATCCAGGATCAAGTCGAACAAGTTTTAAAGGTAAAGCGGAGCGAATCTGTTGTTATAGAGCAACCTTATACCATTGATTCCAGTAGTACTATAAAGCAAGCCAATTCTTTAATGTCAGAAAATGGAATATCTGGATTGTTAGTAAAAGATTCCAATAACAAGCTATGTGGAATACTAACCCGTAGAGATACTGTTTTTGAAAGAGACCTGAATGTTCTAGTATCCGATCTGATGACCAAAGATGTAGTTTCTGCTAAAGTTGGTACTACAATAGAACAAGCAAAAGAAATTCTTCACAGAAATAAAATTGAGAAATTGCCCGTCATTAATGAAAACGGCGAGATTAGTGGACTTATAACTGGTAAAGATATATTGAAAATGGAGGAATATCCAAATGCTTCAAAAGATAAGAAAGGAAGATTGCTTGTTGGGGCCGCGGTAGGAGTAAAGGGTGATTACCTTGAAAGAACTGAGTCATTGTTAAACAATGGAGCAGACGTAATTGTTGTGGACATAGCACATGGACATAGTGATAATGCGATAAACACTGTAAAAATGATAAAAAAAGCATTTCCTTCTTGTGAGCTTATAGCTGGAAATATCGCAACGGGAAGGGGAACCGAAGATTTGATAAAAGCAGGAGTTGATGCAGTCAAAGTTGGAGTTGGATCAGGTTCAATTTGTATCACCAGAATCGTTACTGGTTCGGGGGTTCCTCAATTAACCGCAATTATAGATAGTGTAAAGATGGGAAAGAAATATGATATCCCAATTATTTCCGATGGTGGAACCAGAACATCGGGTGATATGACCAAGGCCTTAGCTGCGGGTTCATCATCTGTCATGATAGGGAGTATGTTTGGAGGAACTGATGAAAGCCCTGGCAAGACCCTTGTGAAAAATGGAAAAAAATATAAAATGTACAGAGGCATGGCATCTTTTTATGCTGCTTTAGGTCGAAGACATAGAGAAAACCCTGACTCAAGTTACGATAATGAAGATCTAAATGACTATGTTCCAGAGGGAGTGGAAGCTATGGTGCCGTATAAAGGCAGCGTAATTGAAATAATAAGGCAACTTGTCGGCGGGGTTCGGTCAGGGCTAAGTTATTGTGGGGCCAATACAATCCGAGAAATGCAGGAGAATGCAGAATTCATAAAAATTACTCTAGCGGGTTATAAGGAGAGTCATCCGCATGACGTAGACGTAATTTGAAATTTTCAAATTCTTTTCTATATGTAATTGATTTAACTAGCGGATTTCAAATTTGATTGACAGAATAAATATACCTAGTAGTGGTAAAGATTTTTTCATTCTCTCTATTTTGTCATAGAAAAGCTTGGTTAGTTACAAGTACTACTCCTCTAGAGATTTACTTAATTTCAGGGGTGAACAAGCCAAGAACTTTGGTAAATCATGCAAAGTACAATGGAGTGGCATTACAGATAACTATATAGAACTGATTTAAAGATTTGCTAGGATCGTGACCTGGGCATATTCATTACTTTAATTTTATTTATTATTTTCAAATAAAATTAGGAACATTTTATTTTTCTTGACTTGTGATGTTTGTAACATTAAATTGCTACCTTTGATCCTTGAGAATCATTGGATGTTTCTTCTGTCTATTGTATCCATAATCTCTGCTCCGGTGCCTATAATGGTTACTGGTAATCCAGTCTCCGATTCAATATTATCCACAAATTCTTTAGCTTTCGGAGGTAACTTTGAATAATCAGTAATACCTTTGGATTCTGGGAAAACAATGTCTAATTTTGTCAACCCCACCTGAGTTGCACTGTTGATTCTAATCGCTTTTTTTGCCAAGTCGTAATCAAATGGAGCCGACCTTCTT
>DATEOO010000426.1:0-2700 GCA_035274085.1 Candidatus Nitrosocosmicus sp. | reverse complement strand
TCTAAATTTCATGAATGTCCATAATTTGAGATAGATACTAGTATGGTATGTATATGCTGAAGTCGGAGCTAATAATAAACTCGATAAATAATGATCGTCAATCTGATTCCGATGAGATCCAATCCATGAAGTATATTGATTAATTATGGGAGAGGGATCTTTGTTGATATTATTCTCTTAAAACTTTAGTTCTAAAGTGACACTAATAATTTAAATTTAATCCTAAATTAAAACCTGTATTCTTGAGGAACAACACGAACATTATTGTTTTCTTGTTAATTTTGTCAATTGTAAGATGCTAAACATAATACATAAACATGATTTTGTCGATACAACATCATGAATGATAAAATAAGGATACTCGGATTCGCAGGAAGCTTAAGAAAAGAATCCTTCAATAGAGCACTATTACGAAATGCAGATAAATTTGTTCCAGATAACGCAAGCTTAGAAATTTTTGAACTTGATGGGATTCCACCATTCAACCAAGATACTGAGAAGGAAATGCCTCAGAAGGTGCGGGAATTTAAATCCAAGATAAGAGAAGCAGACGCAATTTTAATTAGTACTCCTGAATATAATTACTCTGTACCTGGGGTGTTAAAAAACGCAATTGACTCTGCTTCTAGGCCCTATGGAGATAATCCCTTCGACGGTAAACCAGTTGCAATTATGAGTGCATCAATAGGAATGTTAGGAGGAGCCAGAGCACAATATCATCTCCGTCAAATTTTTGTCTTTCTTAATATGCATCCGATTAATAGACCAGAGATTATGGTCAACTTTGCTGCAGACAAATTCGATTCCAATGGCAATCTATCGGATGAAACCTCGCAGAAGCTAATAGGCGAGTTAATTCAAAACCTAGTGGATTGGGCTATTCTATTACAAAAATAACTAAACCAATACCTGAATGAATTGATTGAAAAACAACCAATTTGTTATCATCGGTAGGACCTGTGAACATATGTAAGAATGATGGATATACTAACATTATAATTATTGAACTAATGCTCCTAAAAAATAGTCTGTTACAATCGGGCCTTGTATACACTTTTACATCTACATTATGAAATTGTGTAACTAAGAACTAGTAAAGTGATTAGTAAAGTGATTTATACGTGCTTTCATGAAGATGGTTAGCAGGATACACTATAGTAAAAATGAATTCTGTGGGCTTCGGATCCATGAGGTACAGGGGATCTGTTAATTAGATAAATTTTTGTTTTGATAAAACCAAATTGATGGATTTATTATAGAACAACAAGATTACAATGGGCCCGGTGGGCTTGATGACGTATCAGTCGTTTAGCGTAAGTTCGGTAGTTTAATGGATATTTTATTATTTAGCAATGTTAGAGATCTATTCTAATAGACAAGTATGGTCTTACGATGCTTAGTATGTAAGATACGCTAGTTTGATGGAAGTCACGAGAATATACAAAGGAGTTTGATACTAAATATTCATCACAATATGATTTATTATCAATGATTATTCAGTACCAATAGTACAATAGAGTAAATCTTACTATTTGTGTTTAGATGATTTATCAGGTACCTTATTCACGAGGCCGACTGAGACTGTACAATAATATTGGAATATGCTACTTGTTAAATCGTAGTATACAGCAATAATATTTCCTATGACCAGACAAATTATCGGTATTAGACCTTTGATTAATACAAGATGTTTTATGATAAAAAGCATGTTACTTAATAGTACTTAAGATACAAGCCTTAAAGTGAAATGATAGATGAGAATAGGTTATCCCTGCATAAATTTGACTATAAAAAATCAATATTCTTCAACCTTTAGACTAAAGTCATATTCAGAAAAACGATTTCTCGAAACTGTAAAAAACAACCTTAACCATCTTTTATTAATTCTTAATTTCAATAAGAGAAATGATATTTATTTTTTTAGGATAAGCTCAGATATTATACCATTTGCATCTCATCCTATATGTGATGTAAATTGGAGCCAAGTATTCAAGTCAGAACTAGATAAAATTGGAGACTTTATAAATAAAAATAATATTAGAGTGTCAATGCATCCAGACCAGTTCGTAATTCTTAATTCCAAAAGTGAAGATATTGTCAAAAATAGTATAAGAGAATTGCAGTATCACTGTAGATTACTTGATAGTATGAATCTATCAAGCAGCGCAAAAATACAAATTCATGTCGGAGGCGTATATGGAGACAAGAAAAAAGCAAAGAAAGACTTTGTAAATAATTTTAACAATTTGTTAGAAAATGGTCTTAAAAAAAGATTAGTGATTGAAAACGATGACCGTTCTTATAGTCTGCAAGATTGTTTAGATATTAATTTAGAAACGGAAGTCCCAATTGTTCTTGATACATTCCATCACGAGTGCATGAATAACGGCGAGACATTTCAACAAGCACTATCGTCTTTTGTAAAATCTTGGGATACTATAGATGGTAATCCCATTATAGATTACAGCAGTCAAAGTATAGGAGAAAGAAAAGGCAAGCATGCAAAAACAATGGATAATAACCACTTTATTCACAAGTACCACGAGTTTAAAAATATGGTCATAGAAAATGATGCAGACCTGGACCTCGATGTGATGCTAGAGATAAAAGACAAAGAAAAAAGTGCGTTATTGGCATTGGAATTAATTAAAAGCTTGAGTCTTTAACTGAAGTGATCTCTACTTCTGCCGTTTTTTATTG
>DATEOO010000425.1:0-2972 GCA_035274085.1 Candidatus Nitrosocosmicus sp. | reverse complement strand
TAACCTAGACATCTAATAATCAATAGATATACCAAGTTAATTGGCATATCAATAACAAGTAAATCATAGTTAGATAATCGCTGATAGTTCGGGGTCATCTGACGTCTTTTGTCGATAAATTCAACATGATTTACTTTTTTTCTTTAAAGGACAAATATTTATCAACAAATGCCCAACGATCCCAAGAAACTAAAACTGTAGTTTCTGCTCGAGTAGGGAGCAAATTTAAAAAAATAGAATATTCCAAAAACGGTAAAGCTCCGCATAGTCTTGATGCTCTGATATCTCAAGTAGAAAAAATAACTGGAATTGAGCAATTCATGTCAGGTCAATAAATGCCTAATGAATAAAATGACATAACTTTTCTATACATCTTATCGTATATGGATCAAGTGTAAAGTTTGAATATTCAACAATAGTTAAGGATAAAACAATGAATTGAGCAATAGGGTGACACGAGGAAAAAATTCTATTTATAGAATTGACAAACAAATGGATTAAATAACATTGGTGGCTTTGGTCCTTTTTCCAATGTATTTGAATTCTAAACAACCTACCTAAATAAGCTATCTTGTAAATTAAGTTGTACTGATGAGTTATACCATAAAGGAGGCCAGTACTTCAAGGCACAAGGAATCGAGAAATATAGAAAATGTTCTTGTAATGCAGGGAGGAGGTTCTCTAGGAGCCTTCGCTTGTGGCGTCTTTAAGGCATTAGCAAAACACAAGGTGCAAATAGATATAGTCGCGGGCACTTCCATAGGTGCAGTCAACGCTGCCATAATTGTTGGAAGTAAATCCGGGCACCCAGAAAAAGACCTTGAAGATTTTTGGCTTGAAATCGGGGAAAGCAGCCTTGAAGTCATACCAGATTTGTGGGGTTATGGGTGGGATAGCAGTTCCAGAATGTATGTGCCTAAATCCATATCTTCAGCATCTATAAATGCAGCTTTTTTTGGAGTCCCCAAGATGTTTATACCAAGATGGCAATGGTGGAATACTAGTAAAAACTTCCATGGTATTATGGGTGGACTCGATGAACAGTATTTTGATCCTAGAAATTGGACATTTATTTATGATCACTCTCCTTTAGTAGGGACTCTAGAAAAATACATAGACTATAAAAAATTAAACCTTGCAGCAACCAAAGAAGAGTTACCTTCAGTACTGAGACTGATAATAACAGCGGTGGATGTTATAACAGCCAAGCCACTTATTTTTGATAATACATTGATGAAAATAAAACCGGAACATATTCTGGCAAGTTCAGGATATCCAATATATGGATTCCCTTGGATTGATTTAGGTAATAATGTTAAAGCCTGGGATGGGAGCTTGCTTAGCAATACGCCAATAAGAGAAGTACTTTATGTATCACCACGAAATGACAAGAATATTTTCATAGTTGAGAACTATCCCCAAAGAATAGACAGACTACCTTCCAATTTCGTAGAGGTGGTAAATAGATACAAAGACATTTTATTTTGTGACAAAGATATTGAAAGCATTAAGATGGCAAGATTAATTACTAGGCATATAAAACTAATTGAGAAACTATATGAAATATTTGAGAAACAAGTTGACCATTCCATGCTAAGTAAACAAGAAGCAAATAATATTCAAAGCGAATATAAAAACTTGATAGAAAATTATGGAGCAGAAATTAAATCTGTTACCAGAATAATTAGAAGTGAAATCGAATCCCCCTCGATATTAAAAAATAGTGATTTTTCTACCAGTACGATAAAGGATTTAATAGATCAAGGAGAAAGAAAAACTGAATTAAAATTAAGAGATTTAGACTTTAAAAATCTTTAATTATAAGGTTTATTCAAGATGTCTGCTAAATTCAAAAAAGCGAGAACCAGAAATTTTTCCAACATCGTATTATCCTCCTAAAGGTAATCAAGGCAATCTTTGAAATATCGTTTTTAGGATACTGGAAATCTACCTTTAATGAAAAGATAATAATGGGTCGAAGTGTTAACTGATAGCTTAAACTCTTCTTTCCTGCGTCTCACTCTGTAAAAGATAAAAAAATGGTAAATTCATTGTATATCTTTTATTATCTTATCAAATTCTATCTTGGCTACACTATTTCGTATTTTGTTGCTTTCTAGAAAATACAGTGTATGTTTTACAGTACGTGATTTTAAATCCAACGAAACTGAACCTATATTATTATTAGCCAAGACAGGAGTAGTACCATAGCCTTTCGGTGTTACAAGCATCCTAGATTCTCTCCAATTTGGAAAGTGCTTGCCAGGTTGACCATTTTTAGTAACAAAATAACGATCGATCAAACTTGTAAAAATAGTCTTTAATTTAATAGGAAAGGATATTCCTTTTCCATGTTTTGAATAATTAGGATTTACTCTATTTAATATGTAACCTTCCTTTAGCTCTTTTAAAGTATCAGGGTTATAGTATCGTGATCCGTAAGAAGTATCAAAAAAACCTGTGCGTGATATTATTTTCCTAGTTATGAATACTTTATGTACCAAATTTAGAATCATTATCGCTAATTTTCTGTTAGCGAATTTGTTGCTTCGCAAAGGACTAGCTGTCAGTTGAGCTAGAAGTAAAGATGACTGTACAGCGGCGTTATTTTTCAAATCAAAAGCAAATTGCTTGGAATCGTGATTAGCATTTAATAAATCGAATCTTGCTTTCATTGTAAAGGCGTAATGAACATCTCCTGATAATATAACGCAATAATCAGGCCTAAACCTAGTAGACACAAAAGCCAAGAATTTTATGAATCCTGTTTCGTTAGCTCTCCACGTTTCAAGGTCCCACTTATACGTGCCTGAAATGGACGTCAAAAATCGTTGTACACTTTCGGCATGTTCAAAACCAAAAACAGGTGTTGGTGATATAATGACAAGTGGGTCCCCTTGTTCATATCCCATTTTATAAACCTCAGATTCGATATAATCGAGGACCTCATCATTTAACAATTGTGGAGGACC
>DATEOO010000424.1:0-2854 GCA_035274085.1 Candidatus Nitrosocosmicus sp. | reverse complement strand
ACTGATTCTAGAGATAAACAATATATCAGGTGAATTTGAATAAGTATTATAAAGAGAAGTAGGACTATTAAACGATAAACTATTGATTTAATGAGAACTATTTAAAATAAAGATCATGATCAAATAATTGTTCTTGAGCAGACTTAATTATTAAAAATAGATAGGGGAGCTATTATCAGCCAATTCCGTGTTTGGCCTTTCTCCCCTACCACAATAATGAACCGGTGAACGGAATAGAAACCCGGTTCATTCTTTTGCAAATTAAGATGTCTAACATGTTATTTAAATTCTATACATTTTCGTTTGACCTTATCATGGCTATAGTCTAATGGAGCGATAAATTCTAAATTGAGAAATATAGTAATTATTGACAACTTCTTTTTTTGTTTTACACAGTTATCATTTAGTGGGGATGGTAGTATCCAAAATTACCATCAGTTTGGTTCGCGAAATATTATGATCCCTGAGGAATAATTATTTTCAAACAAGAATCTATCTCTGTATCCTTATATACATGTACTATTATCGATTAACCCTACCTTTCCTACTTCACTATGAGTATAACGGTTTGCAATATTATCTTTTTTTGATATGCAAATATTCTGTTGACCTGTATATGGGACTTTTATGTTTTTATGTCGGAGTAGTCCATTGACCGACTCTTCCACATTTTGGACATTGTCTTCGGCTAATAAATTGCTCTAAGGTCTCGTTCATTTCTGGCTCAATAATAATTTGTTCTCCACAATAACATTTCATTAATTCAAGCATATACATTGCCAAGCATCTGGAGTATTTTTAGGTTTATTTCAAGTTTACTTTATTTTGTATAGGAATTAATTGAGTATTTAAACTCCGGTCCACCTATAGCCAGAATCCTACTGAATGACCGTGAGATTAATCAAAAAGTGTAAGTTTGTTGGTCAACAATATTAACTTCAAAGACAAAATACCGATATTCACAATATAATTATGCAAGACTGATGTTCTCTACATCGTATAATTTTTGCTAGTAAAGAGATTACAATAGAATTTTTGCAAGTCTACTATTAGAACCACAATAACGCAAATGCCATAATTAGACAGCTTAATATATTTTGTTGTTCTTTATTATATGTACATCAATTTGTCAAATGAAAATACTGAAAATCTAGAGGAATCGCAAGAGAACCAAAAAAAAATTGGTGCAGCAGCGAAAGACCCAAAGACGTCAGGCCCGTCTGAAAATCTCAGAGAAGAAGCATTTGAAGAAACTGATACACAAAACACGGATAAAGAGCCTGCCTAACCTTTTTTAATTAATATCACTAAGGTGTTTAAACTAGTATAGTTTATTGGTAACGATATATAGGTTAGTAAAGTAATGATACAATATAATTAAATCAATCGAGTGCATTTCTTGCCTGATATTTGTCACGTCGATTAGTCTTGGTTTCCAATATCCTGATCCCCATAATTCTACTCTATCATAAAAGGAATTAGTTATTTTTTATTGACGTTATGAAGTTCGAATGGGGGAAATGTCTAGAAACACTCGTAAGTACTGAATATAAATCACATGCTTTAATTAGGCAGATTAAACACAACAGATTTAAATAAATCGCTGACGCTCTTTTTAAAGATAAGAAATTTTTGACATAGATTTGGACAAGATAAAAGAGGCTCAAAAGCTACTAACACAATATGACATTCGAAGGACAGATTTGATAAAATCTGCAACCTTTTCTAAATTAAATGGTAACAATGTATACCTTAAACTTGAATGCCTTCAGAAGACTGGATCCTTCAAGGTTAGAGGGGCGATGGTGAAAATTCATAACTTGCCAGATGAGTTAAAAAAGAACGGGGTAATAGCAGCTTCAGCTGGAAATCATGCCCAAGCAGTAGCTTTTGCTTCTAAAATTCATAATATTTCCTGCACCATTGTTATGCCCAAAAATGCATCTCCTAGTAAAATTGTTGCTACAAAGTCGTACGGGGCCAAAGTGATTTTGGAAGGAAACAGTTACGATGAATCTGCCAATTCTGTCAAGGATTTCGCTCAAAAAGAGAACAAAACTGTTATCCCTGCCTTTGAAGATCCAGACATTATTTCGGGGCAGGGAACAGTCGGCCTTGAAATTATGGAAGACCTAGAAAAGGTAGATGAGGTATATGTTCCTATAGGAGGTGGCGGTTTGATTGCTGGAATATCTACTGCTATAAAATCAATTAATCATCGGGTCAAAATTGTTGGTGTCGAATCTACCGCCTTTCCGACAATGAAAAAATCAATATCTACAAATAAGATAACAAAGGCAAAAGAAGGATATACGATCGCTGACGGTATTTCCATTAAAACTCCTGGTAAAATTACCTTTGAAATAGTAAAAAAGTACGTTGATAGTATTGTATTGATAGATGATAGTGCAATTGTAAAAACCATGTTTTTATTGATGGAACGATCAAAGATCGTGTCAGAACCTGCTGGCGCAGCTGCTCTTGCATATCTTATATCAAAGAATAAAACCAAGGAGCAAGATTTGAATCTGGTCTCGATTATTTCTGGTGGGAATGTGGATATGTATCTTTTGGGACAAATCGTTGCAAAGGGATTGATGCAAACAGGCAGATTGTTGAAAATATTTGTAGATCTTAGTGACAAACCAGGAGCCCTGAAAAAAGTTGTTGATGAAATATCAAAGGCTAGTGTAAATATTGTGGAAGTGGAACATGATAGACTTAGCTCTAATATTCCTGCTGGTACTGCAGGTGTATATCTGAGTTTGGAATTAGAGAACAAAAACCAGGCTAATACTTTATTAGATTTATTTAGAAAAGAAAAAATAAATTTTGAAATAGTACACTAGAACTA
>DATEOO010000423.1:0-5418 GCA_035274085.1 Candidatus Nitrosocosmicus sp. | reverse complement strand
ATACCAGTAAAAAAGGACATGAAGATAAAAAGGAAAATAACAAGAATGGCTTCGTTAAATGTTTTTTCTTCCTTGTGAATTTCAGATTTTTTTTCGAATCCATGATATGCGTTGTTATATCTAGAAGATACTGCTGAAATTGATCTAGTTGTGACGTCTGCAGAAAATTTTTTCCTTGTCAATTTTTGAACTATTTGCAATATTCTTCCGATTTTAATCCCACCAGCAGTCGAAAAAGCTGTTCCTCCAATAAGCATCATAATTATCAATAAAATCTTGCCATCATCTGACAAAAGAGTAATGTCTATGAATTGAAAACCGGTAGTAGTTGCAGCACTCACAGTATGAAAGATCCCAGTCACGACATTTGCAGCTGGATAAGACATGAATAAAAGATATGTAAAAATCGGAATAGCAGTAAACATGATTCCAAAATATAAAATTACTTCTGGACGCATTTTGGTTGTATGCATTTCCTTACTAAAAACAGCATAGTGAAATGCAAATGGAAGGGCAGAGATTATCATACCAGCCATTATCACAAATAATTCCAAAAAATTTTCAGAAACTAAGGATGTAGAGGAAGGAACGAAACCCCCACCCGTTACCGCGCTAAATATTAAAGAAATATTGGAGATTATATTATGATTTCCTGAAATATATAACAAAACAGAGAGAGATACAGTATATATACTAAAAATTACCCCGATTGTAATTATCAGTTGTTTTAACCTCAAGCTTCCTCCACCCAACATGCCTTTCATATGCGCCAGCTTTCTTTCAGGATAAAAGAAGGTGATTACCAAATAAACGAAACTTAAACCACCTATCCACTGGGTAAATGCTCTATAGAAGTCAAAACTCTGTGGTAGATCTTCTGGATGTACTAACATGGATAATCCAGTCGTAGTAAAACCTGACGCACTTTCAAAGAAGCTGTTCACCACAAGAGTAAGAGGATCAATACCTGGGCCGAATGGGTTTACATACATGTAAGGAATGCTTCCAAAAAAACTTAACAAGACAAAACTAAAGACCATTAGAATAGATGCCTGCCTAAGGTTCATTGGAGTCTTTTCTCCGTAAGCATTTAGGATGAATCCCGTTATAGACATTGTAGTAATTCCAAGGAAAATTCCGGTTGCAGAAACTACTTCCCCTAATGCTGTTGCTAGGATGGCCGGGGCAATGAAAAGTAAACCAGAAAATTGAAGGATAAATCCTAAATTTCCCCAAATTGGCTTGTATCTTTCTCTAATTACCACTCTATAGCTCCTAAATTGACGCTCTAGTACAGAAGTTCTAATGGCATTTGCCAACCCTTCTTGAGTTACCATACCTAAAATATGCACATTGTCAGTTACGGGGATTCTCTTGATCAGATTTAGTCTCATTAATTCTAAGGCCTGTCTTACGTTTGCCTTTGCTGAGATAGTAATGATTGGAGAAGACATTATTGATTTTATGGTGACTTGGTCAGAATCCTCACCTCTCATAACAATTTTGTCTAAAATATCACTATCAGTTACAATTCCTACATATTCTCCTTTCCTGTTTGTAACAATAATGGTTTCAGCCTTTCTTCCGTGCATTAATTTAACTGCATTTGCAGAGTCCGTATCCTCATCTAAGATAATATAGTTATGATGTGAATAGGTTAATACAGGACGGTTGAGAGGGTCTGAGTCCATTATTTCTTCAGAATTTAGTTAAGATGGTAAGGCAAATCATTTTAAACTTTACTATGCATTCAGATTTAAAAACCCTATTACTGAATAAAAATTGGTATAATTAATATCCATTTTTTAATGATCATCTTTATTTGGGGGATTAAAAAATATTCTGAAAAATATGAATACTTGTGATAGGAATCAAATATCCTACGAAGTAATTCGATTTTCCATATGTTTTTATTTGTACTTTATATCGAAACTTCAAAGATGCAAATTTGTCATAAGGTGTATAAAAGTATTTTATCAAGATTAGCAAGAAATAATCAAATCATGTTTGATCGAAACTTGATTAATAAATAAAGAGAGGGTTTAACTATGGGATTAATAATGTAACCGTTTCTGGCATGTTGGAAGGACTGTTTGTTCCGGATGTTCTTTTTATTTCATCATCTCCATAAATTACTTCCGCTGTAAAGCCTTTGCCGACTGGTACTTCAGCTGAACTGAATTCAAAAGTATAGGAGCTAGTCTGTAAACCTGGGAAGATAAGGTCAGACATCGTTTGAGGATTACGTGAACCATCTATAGCAACATGTATCGCTCCGTGCTCGTCCAAATTGCCGGTATTTTGAACCTGAACTATTATTTTAAATTGATCGCTTTGTGCGCTTTGGGCGTTAACGTCTTTAATTCCCCAAGTAATGGCAATCGATCCAATTAGGACAAGTAAGGCACACGTATACATCCATTTAATCTTTATATGTGTGTTAGTGTTTCTATTTAAAGGAGATTGTTTTAGAGCTGTTCCATCAAAAGATAGTTTCATTACTTTATTAAAGTGAAATTATTTATTAAATTTTGTTAATAATTATGCTAGAATAAAATTCTGAAAGACTGTTGAATAAGTTATTATGTCAGATAATTTTATCAGAAATAAAGTCTTCTCGTTAGTATCATGTTACTGATTTTGTTCATATGGTACAATTCTTTAGTAAAGTAAAGTAAATTTTATTGCTAAGCTTATCGTGATAGGCTCTACTATGTGATATTCGGTATATAAGGCTGATATTCGTCAGATTCTATGAGTTCAACGACTTTATACAATAACCTACTCGGAAACAATTATTGCTGATAATAGTTTTGTATGAATATTGGATTCCATAGTGAAATTAAAAAGCTTGATATAAGTAAAATGTCTCTTGTCTCATTTTATTCTCCTAAACTAAATTCTATAAACTATTTCTTTTCTTTTCTTACGTTTATCAAATTATGTTTTTCAAGGAACTGACTGATACTTTCATTTTCCTCATCGTTTGATTGCGTTTCATCCTTGCTCAAATCATCAAGTGTCTGAATCATTTTTTTTAAATCATCTATGTTAATGACAACTCCATAGTAGTCTCGTACTCTTTCAATAGTAGTTTCATAATGTTTTTTTGATCCAGATGCCGTTGCATCAGATACCAAGATGACATCATATCCCAAATTAAATGCATCCCTCAAGGATGTCTCAACACAAATTGAAGTGTCTATCCCGCAAAAAATCAAAGTATTTACATGAATACTTTGCAGCCATACTCTTAATTCCGTATCCTGAAATGCTGAATCACGCCGTTTAAGAATGACGTGATCTTCTGGGGCCGGTTTTATCTCATCAATAATATGTGCGTCCCAAGTATCTCTCATACAGATTGGTATTTTTTTATTTTGTAGCCTCTCCTCTCTTGCTCTGGGAAGGATATTATGAATGTGAAGAAGCAAATCAATACCACTTGGCTCCCTGATAGCTTCAGTATAAAAGATCGGAATTTTTTCATTTCTACAAAAATTAATTAACCTTTTAATATTTGGAATAACTTGTTGGTAATTTTCGATATTCATGCCAAGTTTATCATAGGATCCGTCTTTACTAACGAACCCATTTTGCATGTCTACTATCACCAATCCTAAACTGATAAGGTTACTACCATACTGAATTTGAAGCATTAGACTTAGACTATTGTACCATATTAAAATTGTTTTTTCGATTTTTAAATGCAGCAAATGCTATGATTTGAGAACTGATTTTTCATGCCAAGTTTATTGAGGAACCTGGCCTCCTACAAATAATCTAATCCTTCTATCCCAATCAAGATTGTAAATAAATTTGAAAACTCTTCTTATGCTGTCGTACACAAAGTTTTCAATAAAACTTCAAATACACGGCAATATGGATGCGATCGACCTTTATTTTCAAGTACTGCTTTCTGAGATGTATGGTTTGATTTAACATAGACTCAAGTTCTGCTCAAATTATAATACATAGACAAATCTTTTATCATTTTCATATTTGGATAAGGGATCGACTAGGTCTTATGTAAAAGCTTAATTACGTTATAATCCATGTATTTTTTTAATGCACTTACTGAATAATTCATCTGAAATTAGATATGGCTTAATTTCCTGTCTGACCATTTCTTTAGTTTTAATTTTTATATCGTCAAATCTTTCCTTCTCAACCCCTGCTTCTCCAGACGAAAATAATTCGATTATTACCTCTGGAACAAATTCTTCAAACTTTTCTCTCTTGTTCTCATCCATCCCTACAAATGAATCAAACCTTAACCTTAACCTTAACCTTAACCTCTCTAATTCTACTCTGGGATTAATTAATTCGACCCCTTTGAGTGAGCAATTTGCTAGTATGGATAACTTGACAAATGTGACAGGCGCGGGTAGTTCGTTTGTGAACGATACCCAATTAACTGGTACAGAAAATGTGACTCTGGTTGCGAATTTTTCATCTAAGCCAGTGGGACTTGAAACAGATTATCTTATCATAGATAAGCCATTGATATTGATAAACAACGTACCTTTATCATATGAATTTTTAAATGATACTAGTGATGAAATAACTATTACTGATATCCTTATATCTATGAGAGCTACGGTTAAGTTAGACAATTCCACAACTAATGCCTTACCAGTGTATATAAAAGTGTTCTCAAATCCTGTAAATACAACTCAGAATGCAGACGGATCTGAAACCATTGTTAACAGTCCAAATTTGGTAGAAAATATCGAAGTTGGTGGTGTCATATTTTCGGATGCATCAACAAGTGTGAAACTCTATCCAAATGGTACTGGATCACTAACAGCGCATAATTAGAAAAATAAACGTTGATAGGGCATCAAACGAATTAAAGTTGATCCATTTTTAATAGTGAATTTTCATCAATGCTACTAAACAAGGAATGTTAATTTTGTAAATTCTTAAGGATCAAACATCTTATCCTATATCCTATCTTGGTAAGTGGATAGGCACAACGAAACAATTCTCACCAGATAAGTAGTTTTAAAAGAAAAAATTATTGAATTATCCGTTTTCTAATTCAAGACCTGTTTTAGTCGAGATATTTGTTAGGCACTAATATGTAACCAACTCCAAATAAATATGCGCTAAATTATTCAACTTAAGTGAATAGTTTTGGTATTAGTAACATGCAATTGACACAGAAATACTATTACATAACTACTCAAAGTTTGACATTAATCCGTTTCGATTCGATACTGTTATTATCAAACAATAAAATTTTATAACACTATTTTATTCAATAATGATATTTAGTAAGATTATTTCAGAATCTGATTTAACAATCCAATTATACAATATCAAGGACATATACGCATGAATAAAAAAATTCAATTGTCAATATTGTCAATCTTTATTGCAGCAGCATTGATTGGCTCTGTAGCAACCTTTGGT
>DATEOO010000422.1:0-6801 GCA_035274085.1 Candidatus Nitrosocosmicus sp. | reverse complement strand
CTTGACCACTATGAAGCCAGTCTTTTAATTCTTCATGTGATGGTTTTGTATCATGTTTACCCTGAAGATGAAGATGGAGTAATACATAATTTACCTGATTCAATAAAACCTTATTGGCCTCATCGCCCTTGCGAGCTTTTGTTTTCAAATCTCCGGGTACGGTTGCCCACCATTCATCAAATGTTCTGTTCTTTTGAGTATTAGTTTGTGAACCAAATCCCTTTGGTAATGTCATGTTGCATCTAAGTTAATCAAGGATGGTATTAAATGTTTTTTAATTAATATTGCGAATTTTGAATATATTTAAACATTCTCTTCTTTAAGTCTGTTTTTTTAACTAGTGATATAAATTCATACAAAATTTACAAATTATGTTAATTTTCTACTATTTTTTAACACTGATATTTTGATAAATGACTAATCTATAATAATAAAATCCTGAAATAGTCAACTGTATCATCATTTATTCCCATGAAATTCAAATAAATTCTTTAAAACTATTAATTTTTACACTATACATGATGTTTATTTGACCAGTAAAATGATAATGATAAAGATATTGATAATGAGCATATATAGCCCGGGATTTTCTATGGAATGATGATAATTAGTAATCATTTTATAAATACTTAGTATTAGATTTAGTATGTCTAATTTTGATACCGAAAAAAACGTTCATGTAATAGTTCATGGTCAAAAGCAGTTATTTGAAACTGTTAAATCAAAACTTGGTGATATTGGTTTGAAAACAGAAAAATTATCTTTGGCTGATATGAACAAACCTGGCAATGAGGGCGATTATGTGGCAATGTTATGGCCTCCAATGGCTCCTACAGAAATCATACTGAGTCAAATCATAGATTTCAGTGGGACGAACGGACGTGGTATGGGAGTTTGGGCGAATGTAAATCAAAAAGAATTACAGCGTGTACCTCTTAATTAAGAACTAGATTTACTCTCTTTACTTTTTCTATATCCATGGGTAAATTGTGAATCATAAACTTTGGAAAATTCATATTTTTTTGGTGCTATAACATCTCCAACCACTATTAATGCAGTTTTAATAATCCTTTCTTCTTTGACTTTCCTTGTAATGGTACTAAGAGTACCCTTCAATATTTTTTGATCTTTCCATGTTGCTTTATATATTATTGCTACTGGTGTATCGTTAGTATAAACTCCCCCCTTCAATAATTCTTCAATAATCCTTTCAAGCAAATGTACACTTAAATAAAATGCCATGGTCGATCCATGTTTTGACAATTCTGAAATTCGCTCCCTGTCTGGAACTGGTGTTCTAAATTCTGCTCGAGTTATTATTATTGTTTGAGTAATGCCAGGCAGAGTTAATTCCAGATTCATCGATGCTGCTGCCCCAAGAAGTGAGGTAATTCCGGGAATAACACTACATTCGATTTTATCTTTCTCTAACCTGTCTATTTGTTCTCTTATAGTACTAAAAATAGTTGGGTCGCCATCATGAAACCTAATCGCCAACTTGCCATTTCTTGTAGAATCTCTTAGAATTTCATATATTTCTAACCTGTCTAATTTTGCTGCATCGTATAATTGAGCATCTCTTTTAGCATATCTCAGTAATTCAGGATTTAATAATGATCCTGAATATATTATTACATCGGCATTTTCTAAAAGGTTCTTTGCTTTTATTGTAATTAATTCAGGGTCTCCGGGTCCTGAACCTACAAAATAAATTGTATTCTTTTGAATCATTTTTTCTTTTTGGCTATCATTATTGAAAAGTACTTATCATTGTTTTCATTTTTGTTTTTTGCTACGTCAACAAGCTTCCTTTTTTGTAAAGTTTCAACATCGGTTGAGACATCCTGAGCAATAAAAATATCCGAATCCTCTGGAAAACTTGAATCCATTAATATGTCTATTACATTATCAAAGTATCGACCGTCCTTTAAGAAAACAAGTGTGTCACAGCATTCTGCTGCTATTTTTAATCTGTCAAGATTATAACATGCTGGAATTATTCCTATTATCTCCTCCCCTTCTCCTATTGGAGTTTTAATCTCTGCAGAAAACGAGAAAATAGATGTTATTCCTGGTACTATCTCTATATCAATGTCCTTATGGGTCTTGCACATTTCTTTATGAATATGTATCCATGTACTGTAGAGAGATGGATCACCTACAGTTAAAAAAACAGCTTTTTTTCTATTTCTGACCGCATCTGCTATTTCTTTGGCATTACTCTTCCAATATTCTCTTAATTTCTCATAATCTTTTACCATGGGAAATATTAATTGACGAATTTCTGTTTCTTTGGGGAGGAATTTTTCGACTATTGACAATGCAATACTGGGTTTATTCTCTCTTGCAGTTGGGGTAAAAATCACATCAGCATCTTTTATAATATTGATTGCTTTCAAAGTTAGTAAATCGGGATCACCAGGACCACAGCCAACACAATGTAGTGTAAAATTACCCATAAAGGAATTTTAGAAAATATTAATTAAAGTTTTTGTATTTTACTTTGTACCGGAGAAAATTATTACCGGATTTCTTGAAATCATCATAGTTCCTGAGCTGGTCTTTTTTGCCTTTGCAATAGTCACCTGGGTTATATCTATCTCTTGCAATTCTGAATCTTGCATAGTTCTAAGTGCATTATATATAGTTTCTATCAAGATGGATGTGACTACTAGTCTCCCACTTTGATTTAACTTGGAAATTGCTAACTTTATTATATGCTCGGTTTCTCCAGTTGTTCCACCTATTACAATTGCGTCAACATTCGGCAACTGGGGTAATACATCCTGAGCTAATCCGTGTATTATGATGGCATCATTTAAGATTCCAAATTTTGATAAATTTTTCTTTGTTAGATCAATTGCAGCCTTGTCCATATCAATCGCATAAACTTTACCTTTCGTTTGAAGAATTAATTCCGCAGTTATACTACCACTACCACAACCAATATCTAATGCCGTAAATCCTTCTTTTAGTCGTAGTTTACTAATTATAATCGATCGAATGTCTTCTTTTGTAATTGGTACACTGTCTATTCTGTCAAAGAGTTCATCGGGAATGCCAGGAGTTTTATAATTCCAATTCATTTCCATCGTTTCATATGATGTGTTGATTTAGCAGCGTATATGTTAATATCATAAAAGTAAGTAACATGAAAATAAAACCAAAAATTGCTATTGTAATTATTTTTTTCTTTTTTTCTTTAGGTAGGTTTCCAGCCATCCTACTTGCAATTATATGAGATACAGAGTAAAAAATAATGCCTACTAATATTGTTAATCCTATAGTATTAGATTGATCAGAATTGGGTTTTACAACGACACCCAAAATAGATCCTGCGATTGCAGCCATAACTACTCTTAAATAATATATTTTATCTTCTAGTTGGAAGGTAATAGACATATATATGCGCTATTAGTTTTTAATCAGCCACATTTAATTCCTACTTTCTTGGATCTGTAAAAGACAAAGTCTGCAAGCACTATGACAACCCCTTTGTGAACGATTCACGGATTTAAACACAATCTCACAATATAATCAATTCTAATAATCTACCTTGAATCCCAATTCGTTTGGTTCTGCTAATCCCAAATTCTGAATAGTGATATATTGTATCTTATTATATTCAATAAGATCATGATAAATTTAGATGGCTATTTCAGAGATTGAACTTAGATATATTGTAAATAATATCAAGGAAGTCATTGATAATGTTTATTATGTAAGCAATATTTCTCTTATAACAAAAAACACTCTGATCCTAAAATTTCATCATTCACAAAAAAATGATGTTTCACTTCTAATTTCCTCTCTTGGAATCTGTATTACCAAGTATAAATATTCTATTATTGAAGATAATGACTCCTTAAAAAAAATTAAGACTGATCTTGAACGCTCAAAACTGATTGATATCTCTGTTGTATCTGGAGAACGAATAGTTCAATTTGTTTTTCAATCTATTCAAGGATTGAAATTTTATTTAATTGTCGAATTGTTTGGCCATGGCAACATAATAATTTGCAATGAGTCTCAGAAGATTTTGAATATTCTAAATCCCATTAACGTTCGACATAGGGTGTTGAAACCTGGGTTGAAATACTTTCCGCCCCCTTCCAGAGGGACTGATCCTCTATCTTTAGGTTATGATGATTTTTTATCCTTAATCAAGAATAGCGATCAGGGCAATATAGATATAAAAAGATGGTTAGGACGAACATTATCAGTTTCAAAAAAATTTATCGAATTGACAGTTGAAAATAGTAAAATCCCAAATAAGAAAGTTAGAGATCTGAATTCAGATGAACTAAAGAGCTTGTTCGAAGAATTGACCTCCTTAATAAAAAATATTTCAACCGGTATTGGACATGAACCATGCATTATTTTAGATAATGAGAATAATCCTGTAGATGTAAGCCCAATAACTCCATCCGATGTCCCTTTGGATCATATTAGAAAATATAATTTGTACACTGATGCAATTGACGAATTCTTAAACTATTCCGTTTTACATAATAGTTCATCGAGAAACTCCGAATTAGAAAAGCAAATCGAGTCATTAGAGCATGATTTGAATGAACAGAAAAAAGCTAAAGACCTAGTTATTGCAAAATCAAACAAGCTCAGAGAATTTGCCAATCTGCTTATGCAAGAGACTGACGGTGTGTTGAATCCCGAAAAACACTCGATTGCAAACTTGCTTCATACTGCTGACGCTAAAATTTTGAGCATAAAAGGTAAAGATTATCTAGAGATTGTAGATGAAAAAATAGCAATAGATGTAGGTAATTCCAACATCCCAAAAATTTCTTCCTTGATATTTAATGTCGCAAAGGACATGGAAAGAGGATTGATTACCATAGAGAATTCCCATTCGAAATTGCTTGAACAAATGGACAAAATTCAAAAACAGAAAAACAAAAAACCATTATCAGAAATTAAGATTTTGACTAATAAGGAATGGTATGAAAAATATCGATGGTTTCTTACGACTGACGATATATTGGCTATAGGAGGCAGGGATTCGTCGTCAAATTCAGTACTTATAAGAAGACATCTTACAGAAAACGACTACATTTTTCATGCAGAGGTCAATGGTTCTCCTTTCTTTATTCTAAAGAACGCTAATAACAAAACCAGCGCGGATCTGTCACAAAGTATTATTGAAACTGCTCATGCAACGGTATCTTTTAGTAGATCTTGGAAGGATAATCTTTCTTCTGCTGATGCATATTGGGTCTATCCTTCTCAGGTAAAAAAAGGCGCACCTACGGGTCAGTATCTTCCAAAAGGCGCATTCATAATTGAAGGCAAGAAAAATTTTGTAAAAAATTTGGAAATAAAGCTTGCTATTGGTTTGTCTTTCATTGAGGATAGACCATTATTTATTGTTGGACCTTTCTCTGCAATCTTGAAAAGATCTATATGTTTAAGAAATATGATGCCATCTGGCTTTGATGTTGTAAAGGCTTCAAAAAAGATAAAATCTGATTTTGTGGATTACTCTATAAAAAATGAATATCCTGAACGCTTGATAAATCATCTAAAGCATTTATCAATAGATGAGGTAGTAAGAATCCTTCCTGTAGGTCAATTCAAACTATTGCCGATTGAAAGAGGCGAGTTAAAATATGATTTCAATAATTTCTTACCAAAGTAATTAAATTCAAACTCTGATGGATATGAATGAATGAAAATAAGAATAGAAAAGTAATTAAATTCAAACTCTGAAGATTTTATGTGTCTAAAGATATTAGAGATGAAACTACTTCCATGACCACTCGTGTATTAGTCAGTGATGTCATGAATAGCCCTATAGTTCATGCAGGACCAAACGATGACCTTGTCACGATTTCAAAACTTATGACTAATGCTCAAATTGGAAGCATTGTTATTTTAGATAATGATAAACCGCTTGGAATAATTACCGACTGGGATATTGTTTCCAAAGCGATAGCTGCCGGTTCAATTCCCTCTGACATTAAAGCTTCGGATATAATGAAACAGTTGATTACCATAACCGGAGAGGAAAGTATTACATCCGCTGCCAGACTTTTACGACAACATGGAATTAAGCGTTTAGGAGTGACCCATAAAGGCAATTTAGTTGGAATTATTTCGGTGTCTGATGTTCTTGCCGTCACACCGGAATTATTTGATGTAGTATCTGAAAAATCGCTACTTATAAGAGGCGAGATTGGACGTTCTCCACGAAATATTTCTGGATATTGCGATGAATGTGGTGAATGGTCTGATTTTCTACTTTATGCAGATGGCTCTTACACTTGTGAAGTTTGCAGAGGCGAGTGACGCAGGTTGGCAATCATGTTTTGATCATATGGTTTTGTACATTTAATGATCGATAACACTTTTTGTACATAAATGAATCAGCAATCATATTATGGGACTGAATCTTTTTCAGATCATTTTGAAAATAACAAAAACCAAAAACCAAAAACCAAAAGGCTTCATCTCTTACTTTTTCAATTCCTAGTCTTCTTCTTGATATAATTCGTTTTATTTAATTAATTCATTTGTGGTTATAGATCGTGCACAATATTGACATTTCAAAAGTATGTTTTTTTTGTCAATTATTTCGATTTTCGAACTCAATCCTTCTTCGGTGTTCGTAATACATCTTAAATTAGGGCATTTAAAAAAACCTATTATCTTATCAGGAAGCTGAATTCTTCTCTTTTCGGTTAACTTGTAATCTTTAATTATATTGATGGTTGCATTAGGAGCAATTAATGCTAGCTTGTCAGTTTCTTTCTTTTCCAAAAACTTGTTTTCTACTTTTATGAT
>DATEOO010000421.1:0-5371 GCA_035274085.1 Candidatus Nitrosocosmicus sp. | reverse complement strand
AATAAGTAACACCGAAATTCCAAGGGCCATCAGATTCACAAAAGACGCTAAGAACATACCCAAGCTAAACATGAGGATTGTAAGCAATAGTGCGTTTGTTTTTTTTATTTCACCTGATGCTAGAGGTCTAGTTGGTCGCTCCAGTCTATCTATCTTGATATCGACCAGATCATTTGAGACCATGCCTCCAAGATATAAAAATAATGAGGAAAAAATCAAGATGAAGAGATCAGAAATATTGTGACCTGGTGAGGGGGTTAGATTAAATGATACCGCTAAAAATCCTACAATAATATCTGGTGGAATTGTAAGAACATTAGAAATTCGGAAGAGCTTCAGATAGGGATTTTGTAACATGATAATTCAGTCTATGTGTTAATTAAAATCTGTTTATATAGAATTAAGAAACATCATCGATTCTAATGCAGCCGCTATGGGGTCTGTTTTATAAGGGTAAAGCTCGACAGTTATATACCCATCATAACCTATTTCGTCTATTTTGGCAAAAACCGCTCTAAAATCAATTGATCCATGTCCAGGAATTAAATGATAATGCTTTCTGTTTTTGATGTCGGCCATATGAAAATGTTCAATATAATTTTGCATTTTTAAAATTAAATCGCTAGGGTCTTCATTAACGCAGTAAAAATGACCAATATCAAAATTTAATTTTAAAAATTCTGAATCAAATTTCTTAATAAAATCCAAAAATTCAGATGAAGATTCAATTAACAATTCAGGCTCGGGTTCGATCAAAACTTTTATACGTTTTTTTTCAGCTTGCAACAGAACCTCTCTTATTCCGCTTGCAAAACGATTCAAATACTTATCTCTGTAGGCAGGCACTGCGATCGGTCCTCCTGGTTCTATGGAAATATTTTTTGCTCCAAGTTTTTCAGCCATATTAATACAATCTAATGTATGTTGTATGCGAAGCTCCCTGGCATCCTTTGCATCTTCTATCCAAGAAGGGTGATAGGTATCACCTAGTCCATATAGGGTGAAGGCGTTTAGATTTGAAATTTGCATGTCATTCTTAATCAGTGAGTTCCTAATCTCATCAATTTTATTTTCATCCAAATCAGGTGGATAGGCGTGGGGTATGTCGCACATAATCTCGACCCCCTCGTACCCTATTTTGGAGATCTCTTCTATTGATTGTGTTATTGAATAATCGGTAAAGGCATTAGTGCTAAATGCATATTTCACAAAAAAAATTATTTTCTTTGGTTTAAATAGTTATGTAGTGATTAAGATATTTTATGATCTTTGAGTAATTATACTAACAATCCTCATCCGTGGAGTAGACCTATCCATACTTTGAAAAGAACACAGCCCAAATACTTTGATGGACGATTGAAGCTAAGACTAAATAATAGTGGTAAAGAAATTAAGATACTACGATGCTATGAGGATCAAGAAATTGATCATTATTGCTCCCCATGGATCCCCAAGTCGATAAGAAATCACCGTTCTGATCGAACTTTTGAACTCTGTAATTCAGCTGCTCAACCACATATACATTTCCATCAGAATCCACAGCTACATCATGAGGGCTTGCTAATTGTCCCTTACCGGGTCCTTTAGATCCCCATGCTGATAAGAAATCACCGTTCTGATCGAACTTTTGAATTCGACTATTACCTGCGTCTACTACATAGATATTGTCATTCTTATCAATGTCAAGCCCAGCGGGCTTCTTAAATTGACCCTCACCTTTACCAGTAGTTCCCCATTTAGAGATAAAATTACCTTCGCTATCAAACTTTTGAACGTTGTTGTTATCAGTATCGGTGACATAAATATTGTCCATTGAATCTATCGCAACACCTTCAGGTGCATTGAATTGACCGTCTCCTGTGCCCATTGAACCCCATTTAAACAAGAAGTTACCTTCGCTATCAAACTTTTGAATATTAAGGTTTGCCATGTCACTTACGTAAGAATTGCCCGTAGAATCCAATTTTATAGTATGAGGATGCATAAATTGACCGTCTCCTGTGCCCATTGAACCCCATTTAAACAAGAAGTTACCTTCGCTATCAAACTTTTGAACGTTGTTGTTATCCATATCAACAACGTAAACATTCCCTTCTTTGTCTACATCTACTCCATGAGGCACTCCAAACTGACCATCCGCCTTACCTTTTGTACCCCACTTTGAGATAAAGTCTCCCTGAGTATTAAATTTTTGAACTCGAATATTACTGTAATCTATTACATATACGTCGCCATGACTGCCAACACCGCTACTAGTTATAGTATCGTGTTCACTAAATCCATCCTCGAATGCACCATTTCGGGGGGAGTCTTCATTCTCTACCTTGGACTCAGACTTTTCTAGCGGATTCTGAAATGATGGTTTTATTATTTGGTTAACTTTAGAGTCTACCTCTTCATCAATATCACCAAGGTCTGAAAGGGAGCCTTGCATATCTGTTGGCATATCAGAATACGGAGTATTAAGGGACAAAGATGGTAGTTGAAAATCAGTACTCTGTGCATGTACATCATCATAATCAAATAAGATCAAACTTCCACCTGCTGCGGAGATAAGAAAGTACAACAATATGAAACTATTCACAACATTTTACTGCTAGATTTATTATTATATGATTGGGAATAAAAGACAATTATTATCCATATGACAATTTTTTGATAAAATGGATTATCCTAAGGTTTTAGAAGATTTCACACTATCATTTGATTAGTCTTGATCTTGATATTTTCTTTTTTTGAAATATCCGGATTTTTTGATTCTCAAAATCTCGAAAATCTAACCAAACTTGACTCTAAGTTGTAGAACATAATTTCGATATTATTGAGCACTACTCTAAAAGAATCTTTGTTGTATTTTAGATGAAAAAAAATTACCCAGCGGAAGACTTCTAAATTGAGCAATATAATCTCTTTAGATTTCGAATATCTAACAATCTCGAGGTGAATGGGTTTGGATGTTTAGCAAAGTCCGGTTTAAGCTCAAATAATATTATTAAAAGAATTGCTCGTAGCATTTGTAATGGTGGAGATGAGTCTTTAACGAAGGATCAAAACTAAAGGAGGAAATATACCGAAACCAGATCTTGATGATTATAATTATGATTAACATATGCTGTAGTCTTAACGAAGTCGGGCATACTCTCAAATGCAATTGAATGAGCTGATATATTTCCGCTTTCAGCACCTGCAATGATATTTAACATAAATATTGTTAGTATAAAACCAGCAACCACGGCAGCAAGAATTATTATCTTAAATTTCATTGTACCTATTGTCATTTTACCTTTCTGTTCTGGATTTGACGCTGCAGAAACTGGAGTACTGACTGTTCCAATATTTATAGGATTAGAATCCTTTAACTCATCCTGCAGAATTCGCATCCTCTCTGCATGTTTGGACGTATTAAGTACTGGAACTTTTTTTACCATCGACCCATCAACTTTTGACTTGTGTATTTCATAAAGTATTAAATTTTTTCCCTCTTTTGACCTTTGATTAAATAATTCTAAAGCTTCTTCATAATTTGGAAGCTCTATGGTAGAAGTATTTTTAAATTTTCCAACAATCTCTATCAAATATTTTTTTATGATCGCAGTATCGTCGTTTGGATCCAAGTTAGAATCATTATTGTTTTTATCATCGATCCCTTCCATTTTTCAATTTCCTACCTAGTCTAATATAAAACTAAATATATCTAGTATTTACGCTAATTGGATAAAAAAAATAGATAAATGTATCATTGTGGAATATTGAAGGCACGGAAACGAGAAAAAGGACAAATTGTTCAATCTCAGGACCCCATATATCTGAATTCAGCAAACCTTCAATGGTTTTTAAAGAACAGGGAGAATTTCTTATATTAATGCTGGATTGAATTCTCAGGCTTTATTGTTAGATGAAATGGGTGATCAACCAGGCATGTCCAATATTAAATCAGTAGTCATATATACCAAATTTTAGTGGTCAAATCTTCCCTCTTGTAGGAGAGCAGTCTTTAAAATGGTATAAAATTTAAAAGTATATTAAACAACAAAATTACCTAAACCATACATATTCTGACGTACAACAGGTCTTCTTAAACAATGCATTCAATGCTTATATTTACAATTGTTGTATAATAGTTGATATGGGGACATCAGGTGAACCAACTAATAAGCAATCTTCAGATAGCACTTGCCATCTTTGCGGGATTACATTTCGAAACAAAGATGAGAAAGAAGAGCACATAAAGCTTGAGCATTCAGAACATAAACAGCCTAGTGGGGTTTCTTAGTTTTCATTTTTCTGTTTTATTTTGTTAATAATCTACCTTAATTTCTTAGGAAATTCTTTCTCAATGTCAAAATATCTGAACAATTTATGGATATAAGATACAAAATATAGTATCAAGAAATCGTTCAATCAAATTATCTTGAGATTAATCATTTCGGGTGTTATTCTTTATAGTCAATTAATTTATTTCTACAAAAAACATTACCAGTTTTATAGTTTATTGGACAAAAATGGGCCTGAAAAAGCAAAGAGACAACTTCAAAGTTGCTACAGGGGGAAAATGAGGAAAATGACCTCAATGAAGTTGAAGTTATGAAAGTAACGATCCGAATTTAATCCAAAGTAAAAGGGAAGAATCAGATATAGCATATCAGACTTTGCTCTAAATGCACTAAGAAAAAAATTCTGGTATAAATTTTTTGATAACTTCTATAACGGATTATTACGAATCTTCCAAACTCCAGATATAAATATATTAGCTTAGTTTAATGTGTTCATGAGTTTGTTCAATTTTCTCACTTGATTACTAACCACAGTTAATCTAGAACAATGTCAAGGGTTTGAAACCAATATTTCTATTTTATTGTGATATCTAAAATGAAGATTAAAGCATCGCTTTTTTTTGTGACATCACAGTTTGTTGACGTACTAAGTTTGGTTTTTGTAAGCGAGACAAATGTAAAGATTTTGACTTGAACTTTAGGTTTTTCTTTAAAGTGTATCTAATGTTTCGATATAATCGCTTTGTCTGAAACCGGTCTCTATAGAATTAGGGACAGGAAGCTACATCTTTGCTTTGATTGACTTTCATTTAGTACTCCATGACGGGTCATGCGGAAATGAAAGCAGAATGGGGTCTGATAAATCAAAGACTTAATCACTCTGGTTGGTACAAAAGCAAAGCCAAAATATTACTCTGTCATTCATCAATTTGTTATAGATATTTAGAAATTAATTATAGTAAGATTATTTCAGAATCTGATTTAACAATCCAATTATACAATATCAAGGACATATACGCATGAATAAAAAAATTCAATTGTCAATATTGTCAATCTTTATTGCAGCAGCATTGATTGGCTCTGTAGCAACCTTTGGT
>DATEOO010000420.1:0-6788 GCA_035274085.1 Candidatus Nitrosocosmicus sp. | reverse complement strand
CAAGTGGAATAGAAACTCTTACGAAAACTTCTAAATTTCTATTTCCAAGAACTCGTGCAACATTTTCTAATGATTTATCTATTGAATCAAACGCAGCCATACTAGCAAGGATCATAAATGGAGAGGCAACATAGGTTTGGGCTATGATAATTCCTATAATAGATTGAGTGAATTCTACATGGGGAAACAGTCTATCTAAAAATGACTGGGGATTAAATACACCCAACAGGAGAGCACCACTTGCTAGTGGTGGCAACACTAAAGGAATAATGATGATGATTTGCGCAACAGACCTGCCTGGAAATTCATATCTTGATAAACAATATGCCAAGGGTATGCCAAATAATGCTATCAGCAAAGTGGATACTGATGCAGTACCTATGCTCAAGATAAAGGCGTCTATGATTCTTGGCCTTATAAGAGACGCTAGTAAGTTGTTAGGTTCAACAAAAATCAAGATACTAAAGAGCGGATAAATGATATATACCAGGGCTATTCCGGATAAAACACATATTACAAGTTTGAAGTTTATCAATCTGGTATTTTTCATAGATATATTCTTTGAAAAAACTAGTTATCCCGATTGCATTTATTATTATCGTGTCTCTTATCGTTATCTTCATATTCTACATATTATGAATACTAATACATTTATCCATTGTAAAAATGGATAATTTAAACAAGATATGGATCTCGATTAGGTTGCTCAATTTTACTCTTCTCAATTTTTAAAAGATCGATTGCTGATTCTAATTTATTCCTATCAATGGTTAGTTTTTCAATTTCTGAATCTAAGTTCTCTATACTTCTTAATTTATTGATTAGTGATTTCCAAGTTTGGCTTTTGGAGTTTTTTTCATTATTATTTCCAATATCATTAGCGGTATCTCTCCCCTTAACTAAAGTATTAGTTAGAAAATTGCTATTTTGTATCGAAACTACGAGTTGAGTCAGGTTTATGATATCTTCATAAGTTACTCCATTGCTCGTAAGATATAAAAATATACGGGCATTGTAGCATAGGAATTGTAAATTTGATTTGTATTCTGGAATTTCATTTTCTAATTCAATTTTTTTTGCATTTAGTTCTTTTATTTTGGTTTCAAATCCTAGTTTATTGTCATACTGATTCTCCATATCATTTAAAAATTTTGTAAAGGCGTCCCGCATAGGTAAATTATTGGCAAGTGCGATTTCAATAATCATCAAATAAAGTTGTTTAAGCCTTTTAAGATCAAACCCCGCTTCACTGAGGCCCCAGTATATTTTCATCGTTTGCCTAGATGCATCTAGTTGAGAATTTAGAAAGTCGACCTGTTGAAACAAGCTTTGTCGTAATGGAACCTTTAGATTTATATCAGCTTGAATTTGATCTCTTTCTTTTCTTAATGATTGAATTTGTTTGTATTCTTTTAGTATGTCGAAAATATTGTAGTTGAATGTCTTAAAGTCATTAATTATTGATGAAAAAAATATGATCTCTTCGTCTAAATTCAAGTTGAACCTACTTACCAAATCTTTTTTTAAGTACTCATACCACTGCAGACGAGATAGAATGTTGTAGTTTTTCTCAGTTAATTTTCCAATATTGTTTTCTAGAGTGGATTTTATTTTCTAAAATGGATATTTCAGATTGTAGTGATTTTCTGTACCGTTCAAATTCTTTACACTCTTCTCTGATTTGTCTGATATGGTAAGAAACCTGTGAAACAAAGGGTATTTCAATGGATGCCTCTAATTCAGGGGTTTGTTTCTTTGCCATACCACTTTTTAATAGGTTTTGTTGAATATCATTCTCAAATTCTCTACTTGATGCCCTTCTAAAATAAATTATGTTTTCAGATTCATCATCTTTGTTTACAGATAAAGAAAGATCATGGTCAATGTTATTAGCTAAATGGAATCCATTCTCAATGAAAGGATAAAAATCATGTAAATCTTTGATGAATCCTATAAAATCTGATGGTTTAATAGCATGTTTTTTACAATTGTTATATATGTCGTCTATAAAATGGTGAAAATCATATTTTGTTTTTGCATCTTTATTTCTTCTTCTTCTTTTTCCTAATCCATGGTCTGGAAGTCTAAAGAGATCAAGACCGCTTTTTCCTCTATCCCCATCTATTGTTTCGTTACTTATTTCTTCTAAAAGATCTTGTTCTGGAGTAGAATCGACCCTATCCTCAAATTCATCGCCGATACCTAATTCCTTTAGAATTTGAATAATTCGAAATCCCTGAGCACATTCTGGAATTGTTAATCCTGATTTACTTATAGTGCTTGCAAATTCCCTTATTTCTTCAATTCCAGTGCTTTCAAGGTTATCCTTCCAGCGTTTGATTATGTTATAAACTGTGCCTTTGGATAGACCAGTTTCTATGACTATTTGATCAAGGGTTTTGCCATTGAGATATTTTCGTATAACAATGTCGTTGCTATATGATGTAACTTTTGTACCCACATTAATTATGAAATCCTAGCCTAATAAAGTAGTCAATATGTCAGTCATTTTAGTCAATACTCTAGTCATTATAGTCACAAAAATAGTCAATATAGTATGGTGCTTAAAATGGGCTCTATATAATACAGATCAAAAGCAGTAGATAAGCTGATTTTAACCATTAATTGTAATCATCAAATGGGCATAGAAAACCACTCTAAATGTTATTGATAAGAAAATAATGATAAAAAAGATTCTAACTCTGGGTCTATCTATTGCAAGTAGGGGTTAGGATGTATTTTTTTGCTTAGTATTATAGACATGCTTATAGCGGCTATTGAAAACACCAGTGCGCTAAGAAATATGAGGTCAAAAGACAATGAGGAAGGTAATGATTTAGTTATTCCTTGGATATTAATTAGCGACTGGTTTGTTTGCATATACATTGCAGCCAAAGCTGGTCCAATTGACGACCCCACAATCCTTAACATTGTACTAATTCCCATTGTTACGCCCGTAAATTCAATAGGTGTAGACAGTATAGTGACGTTTACAGCACCTACGGAAGCAAGAGATAGGCCAGTAGATAATATTGCCAAGCCTATAGAGATAGAGATCTCTGTTGAATGAAATAATAACAATATTGAAAACCCCGCAGCAGTAAGAACAGTACCTATAATTATTGGCTTTATCGATCCCAGTTTTGAAATGATAAATCCCGAAGTAGGGCCAAATATTAGAAGGACTATAGCAAAAGGCAATTGGATTTTACCAGTGTTGATGGCATTTTCACCAAATCCGATAGGTTCTGGGCTTTGTACTAGTATAGGAATGGTCTGAAAAACCATAAACATCGACAATCCTACTATCATGATGATCATATTTGAAAGCAAAATTGGTGGTCTCAAGAAGATTTTAAAATTAATTAATGGATATCTGATCCGCCTCTCCAGTTGAACAAAAAAGAATAGAGATGTTGCTCCAATTGCCAAAAACGGCGCAATTTGTATCAAGGAAGAGTATGGACCAGCACTAGCATTACCCGAAATATTTAATGCATTTTGATCAGGAGATGTTTGCAAGTATGTTAAGGAGAGTAGAAAAGAAACAATAGTAATTGCCAGTAAAATTGATCCTTTAATGTCTATTTGAGAATAAATCATTTGCTTTTTCTTTGGAATTTTGTTTGCAGAATTTTTCAGTAACTTTGTACGTTTATCTTCTTGTTTTTTGTCCTCTTCCTTAAGATTGTTATTGTCAGAGACATTAACATATTTTCGTATCATCAGCAACAATAGTATCGAAATAGGAATTATTGTAAAAAATGTCATCTTCCATCCAAATTCATGAATAATCAAACCCCCTACTGATAATCCAATCACTGAACCAGCAGCAAACATCGAGGTAATGATTCCAGTTGTGATGGAAATTCTCTCTCTTGGAAATTGATCTCGAATAATGCTAAATGCTATAGGAAACATTCCTAGGCCAATGCCCTGAATGGTCCTTGCTATTATCATGGTAAGAAAATCGTTCGCAAATCCTCCTAAAGAAACTCCGACCGTGTATATGGCCATGATAATTAGCAAAACTTTTTTTCTTCCGTATATGTCAGATAGTTTACCTGCTATAGGAGTCATAACAGCCCCTGCTATCAAGTAAGATGTCAAAATCCATGATGATGATCCGTATGAGACATCAAAATCATTGATTAGAGTAGGAATGGCAGGTATCAACATTGTTTCTGCATACATAACCATTGTGGCTAGACAGCTAAGAATGATCAGTACTTTCCATGGTTGTGATACTATGAGTAGATTCTTGTAATCAAAAGAAGAACCCTTTATTTTTTTATATGTCAGTTTCTTTAACCTCCAATTTTTGTTTTTTAATCCTTATACCAATCTTAGAAATTAGTTTTTGTGGATATGTTCTGTTTCTCAAAAATAATGTTAGATGCAGGCTGATTGATTAATTCCCGTTTTTGTTTGACCTCTTCTGAACAATTTAAATTGAATTTATCTTGTAAATTAAGCCACATTTGCTCCAAGGTTTTTTTTGTTGTAGAAATGTCGGCTTCAGAAATTTGATCAAGGCATATTTTTTTGATTTGAGAAACACATTCTATAGTATCATCAAGAAACCCGTGTGCCTTTTCGGTCAATAAGATGCGATTAATTCTTCGATCCCTAGGGTCGATTTTTCTAACTACAAATTCATCCTTTTCTAACTTATCGATTATTGGAATAAGCGTCGGCCCTTCCAAAGCTAATTTATCAGCAATTTCCCTCTGGGTTAATCCAGCAGCGTTATTTGCAAGTATTATTAGCACTTTCCATTGTCCAAAGGTAATACCAAATTTCTTGCGCAATTCTTGGTCTATTACGTAAACTAATGATTTCCCCATCCTATTAATAATAAATCCAATACTATTCTGAAAATCATACTTAATCATATATTATACACTAATAAGTAGTATACTAATCAATAGTATTTAAATGATTAGTTATACGAATACGAGGTATCCAAAATATTTGAGCCCAACCGCCATTCTATTCAAGAGAATCACGACAAAGATGGTATTATGAGATATACTGCGTCTAGACAAAGAGGATCAACGTGTCAACAAAAAAAATTTGTAACATCATTACCTAATATGGTCAATTAGGAAGGAGACGATCTTGACGGTTCATCCTTTGATTGGGCCTTTTTTGAAGTTATCAAGTTTCTCAGTTTATGAATCCCATAACCTGTTTTTGATGAAATAGCAATCTTGTCGATTGAATCATCCATGTATTTCATTATTTCTTGTATTTTTTCTGATTTGGTAGTTTCTACTTTGGTTAATACTATCTGTAATTTTGACTTGTCAATCTTGAGTTCTTCTAGAACTTCCCAACAACTATAATACTTTTTGCCAATATCTTCTAAATTCTCCGAACAATCAATCAGAAACAAAATCAAATCGGCTTCAAGTGATTCTTCTAATGTGGATTTGAATGCATCTATCATGTAATGCGGAAGCCTGCTGATAAAACCTACTGTATCCACAACTAAGACACCTACATCATCCTTATTGTCAATTTTAGCAGAATTGTCAAGCGACCTTGTGATTGTTGAGAGTGTTGTGAACAAATTGGAAGAAGTTTCTTTGTTTTCCCTAGTAAGTAGATTGAAAAGAGTTGTTTTGCCTGAACTTGTATATCCAACAAGGGAAACGATGAACATTCCTTTTCGTAGTCTTTGCTTTCGATACTCGTGACGTTTGAGATTTGCATCTTTTAATTTTTCTTTCACGAATCCCATCTGGCGTTTTAGATCACGAAACTGAACATCTACAATATATTCGCCCATTCCTCCTTTTCCCACCCTCTCGTTACTTTTACTCATGAGTTTGGCGTTTTCTCTTACACGAGGCATCTTGTATTGAATCTCGGCCAACTGGATCTGCAGTTTGGCTTCATTCGTTGTCGCCCGAGAATAGAAAATATCAAGAATCAATCTCTCTCTATCAATTATCGGAAGGTTTGTGAGTTCTTCTAAATTAAACATCTGTTTTGCACCTAAATGTTCATCAACAAATATTTTTTCTATATTACCCGCTTGTGAAACAAATTGTTTTATTTCTTCAGCTTTGCCAAACCCCATACCATATTTAGAGCGGTTTAAGTACTTTTGAGTGAAAACTCTTACCACCTTATAATCTGGGATTGATTCAACCAAACTTTTGGCCTCTTCAACTGCAAAATCTTCAGGATAAGTAACTAGTATTATATTGGCTTGATGCAAATTAATGACTTTTCCATGTAATGACTCGAATCATATTTATCTTACATGTGTGTCGGATAAATATATGTTAAAGATCTGAAAAGTATATCTTTAGACTATGGAGAAAATAAGAGGACAAAAAAAGAATTTGTCGTTACTTTAAAATTTGTCATTAAGATTCTAGACTGATTAATTCGTTTTAACAAGATTTTGAACTAATCATTAATTAGAATAGTTCATACTAGAAAAGGTTAGAATCAAGTAGATTCTACGATAATTAGTCTAAAGGTCAATATCTATTCTATTTCGGTAAAAGACAATCAATTGGCTTACGTATAAATAATAATATTATATTATAATTTAAGATCTAATAAAGATAGTATATAAGAAATTGACTATCTTATTAAACGCCTATTTCTGCTGCTAATCTCAACATCTTCTTTCCTTCTTTTGTGAGTTTATTGTAGGTTCTGTTCTTTACAATATTTCTTTCTACCAACCCTCTCTCAGAGGCCTTTAGCAGTAACTTGTGTCCATAGCCGTATGCACCTAGTTTTTTCAACAAGTCTCTTGTTGAATA
>DATEOO010000419.1:0-7104 GCA_035274085.1 Candidatus Nitrosocosmicus sp. | reverse complement strand
CGTATGCGTTGATTTTGATATCTGTATTTCAGATGGTGCATGTATTGATGCATGCCCTGTGAATGTTTATGAATGGCTTGATACACCAGGACATCCAGCTTCAGAGAGAAAACCATTTATGATTAGAGAAAAGGACTGTATTTTTTGCTTGGCATGTGAAAATGTCTGCCCTCCACAAGCAATTAAAATATTTACGAAATAGCTTAATGATTCAAGTCTAAACTTTTAGATTTGACCATCATCTTTAATATATTTATAAATTCTATAGTTGAGATTATTATTGTGCTTCATAGCAGTATCCCACTTTGAATTCCTTTCTTCATATAAAGCTATAAAGTATTTCTTTTGGGTGGATTCAATATTCTGAAAAATGTTTTGACCCACTATTACTTCGCCAGGAAGAGACAATGATGTGATTTTAGCGGCTATACTAATGTTAAACCCTATCAAGTCGATATGGGCATGAGCGACGTTTTTTCCATATAATAGTACAAGTGCACTGCCATATTCAATACCAATCTTCACAACTATCTCGGGGATCGAATGTTTCTTAAATACAGGGTTGATCCCATTTCTTATCACTTTCTGCATATATTGTGCACATTCCAAAGAATTTACTATTGCCTTTTTTTGATCATAGTCTGATGGGAATAATCCTATTACAGCATCTCCTACGAACTTTAGTACGTATCCGCCGAATTTTTCTATAGATAAACTTACTTCCTGCGAAAAGATTTGTATAATCAAGGCCAAATTAAGTGATGATAAGTCATGAGACATTTGAGTAGAACCCGCGATATCCACGTACATTACTACAACGTTTGTTTTTGTATTGACTTTCCTCCGTAGATACTTTCTACATGAATCAGTAGACAAATCGATAAGCAATCCTTGATTATCGAGACTATATGATACCCGGTCTTGTACGCCCTTTATAAAATCAGAATCTCCCAATTCAATACTTTTCATGTAGATCTAAAAATGACGATTCTGCCTCGTTTATTCGTTATGAGGATTAATCCTTGAGGTAAACCGAGTTCTATTCTTGTAGTCAAAAAAATAGCAATTCAAATAGCTAGGTAAAAGCCTGGATCTTTGATCATTATATTGACTTTTTATAGTAGTGTTACTGTCTAAACAATAAATATCGAGATAGATAATATTCTTTCTTTAATACAGTCTGTATGGATTTGAAAAAAAGGACGAATAATTTAAAGCATGAAGTGCTATAGATTTAACTATTTTAGATTAAATGAGGTTATCCTACGGATAGGAAAGATCCTAACAAAAAAATAACAGCGTCGTAAATATAGGGATTAGATTATCTCTCAATAGACTCAATTTCCTGGATGAATTTTGACACTGAATTTGCGCTTTCAAACTAGAATGCGTATACTAAACTATTCGCTTGCACTGAAATAAAAGAGAATTTTTTCATTAATTAGTATAATTACTTAATATGTTTTTCAATCACCTTCTTAAAACATGAAAACTCCACATCCAGCTGATAGCTCGCTTGAATCCAGGCTAAGACTCTCTGAAGTAGTAACAATAGTAATCGACCCCAGTAATTAATGAAATAATACTAACTGAACTATACCAAATTTAAGTCAAATAAATCAAAGATATATTATATAGACAATATAACACTCTTTCAGTCTGATGCTCCTAAAACGACAATTATCATTTTACTAACTCATAGGATATATATCGGAAGGTCATACTTTTGTGTCTGTCTAAATCTTTAGATATGCACATTCTTAATATAGGTTGAAAGGTAACGATTACTTCCCAAAATCAACAATTCTTTTATTCATAGCATCTATATCGTATTAATTAAATCATATTCTATTTCAAAATTCAATACTATTAACATCCTTCTGGTTAATCACACTCTGATCCTTAATTTTTACATTGTTTGTTCTTAAGTAGATTCGTAATAATATCGAGATAGGAAAGTATGGCATGATAACCGAGATGATGGTTACTAAAGCGACTAAAATATCAATTCCAAAAACAATTAAATCAAAATATTAAGATCGGATTAACTCAATTGAATCAAACCATTCAATTCGTATACTGCTTCGTGAACTAGAAAGAGTATTAACTAATTATATATTTTATTTTTATCTAGTGTATTTTATTACCTAAAAAATTTACTAGTGTTACCTAGAAATGATTAGTTGTGAAATCGATCACTTTCGAATAATAACTCATTGCGATCAGCATCGATATCAATAGCTATAACTACTGGCGTACTTAAAGACTTTAACGCCTCTTTTAAGGCTAAAGAAAATTCGCAGGTACGGGTTATCCTATAACCCTTTGCCCCAAAGGCCTCTGCAAGCTTGACAAAATCAGGATTATTGAAATTGGTAAAAACACTCCTACCGAATTCTAACCTTTGTTTTGTAGATATCACACCTAAATCATAGTCACACAACACAACAATAACGATTGGAAGTTGCAACCGAACTGCTGTTTCTAATTCCTGAACATTCATCAAGAAACCTCCATCGCCGCACATTGCCACCACCTTCCGAGTAGGGCAGGCTAGTTGAGCGCCGATTGATCCTGGCAATGCGAATCCCATCGAGCAAAAGCCATTGCTGATAATGCAGGTATTTGGACTATATGTCTTGAAGATTTTTGCTATCCACAATTTATGAGCCCCAACGTCCGATACCAATATGTCTTCTGAAGAAAGAACACTTCTAACATCAAGAATTAATTTTTCAGGTTTGATAGGAAAAGACTCGTCATCAATGAACTGCTCGATACGCCAATCCACTTCTTCTTTGATTTTCTGAAATCTTGTTCTCGCAAGATTGATTTGTTGTTTAGTTGTAGAAGTTATCCGCATTTCTTTTTTAAATCTCATTACAGAATTTGTAAGTAACTTTACAGTTAATCCTAAGTCACCAGAAATTTCTATTTCAGGAATATAATAATTGTCAACTTCTGCAGATGTAGAATCAATATGAATTATTTTTTTGATATTTGATCCATTCCAATTTTTAGGACTATATTCAACTAAATCATATCCTATAGATATTACCACATCGGCTAATTTCAAGGCTTGTAAGGCATAGTCGGATTCTTTTATCCCAATAGACCCCATGTGAGTTGGTGAACTATCTGAGATCACGCCCTTTCCCATGAATGTATTCATTGAATAAATTCCGGTCAAATTAGTAAATCTTCTGATTAGATGTGAAGCATTGTTTCTAATACAACCATTTCCGACTAATATGATTGGTGCTTTTGCCATCAATATCATTTTAGCTGCATCCTGGAGCCTTGATGCTGTTGGTCGTGATAATATTCTAGTTTTACTATTTAAAGGTTTCAATAACGTTTCCATTTTTGCAACGTCAACAGGTAAATCCAGGTGAGTCGCCCCCTTTTTTTCTTCAGCAGCAATTTTAAAGGCTCTTCTCAGAATTTCAGGTATACCGTCAGCATCCCTTATGGACCATGTCCATTTTGTGATGGGAGTAAACATAGTTACAGGGTCCATATTCTGATGAGATTCTTTATGCATTTTGGTAATTTCAGTTTGACCGGTAATTGCAAGAAGTGGGGAGCGGTCCATATTAGCACTGGCTACTCCAGTAGTAAGATTGGTGGCCCCCGGTCCAAGGGTTGCAAGACATACACCAATCTTGTTGGTCAATCTCCCATACACATCTGCCATAAATGCAGCTGCCTGCTCGTGCCTTACCAAGATAAATTTTATAGTTTCTGATTCTGATAGGGAAATCATAAGATCATTTGTTTCCTCGCCAGGGATTCCAAAAATATATTCGACTTTTTCTGCCTCTAAACATTTCACAAATAGATCAGATGCTTTCATCTATGAGAAGATGTTACAGCTGAACAATAAAAATATGATCCAATAATTTAAATGACAAACATGAATTGATTCAAGTAACATTATATAAGACGATGATATGAAATATCCGTACATTTCAATTCTCATCACAATGATAAGCACATAGATCGGTGATATGACTTGTTCCGAGTTATTAGAATCCTATTAGCACATGTTTTAATATTTTAGCAACAAGCTTGGTATAAAAATGAGCTCTGATGTTCTTTGTACATCTCCGATATACAGAAAAAATTAAATAGAATAGTCAAAAGAACGAAAAATTAGCATTATACTTTATCATGGTAATCAAATTTGAGTTTTTGCACTAATAATTGTTCCATATCCATATATTTATCATCAAAGTGAACATGTCAAATATAAGATCAGGTTTATTACAAGGCATGAAGGGAAATGAAGAGATATCTCAGGTTCCAGTAAGTAAAATAGAAGGACGTTTACCGATATCTTGGATTCACAGGATCTTTAATAAATATTTGATATCCATTCTACCTATTGATTCTGACCATAAAGCTGGTCGACGTTTAGAGTCCGGTAGTGTCATGAGGAGAGTAGTAAATACCATACAAACAAGAAATCTTGGTATGATATCTTTGTTCTAAATTCGCTCATGGCACAAAAAGAATGTATTGGAATTAAAAATACCCAGATGTTATCGGTTTGAACTGGAATCACTTTATATTTCACATCAAATAAGGATGTTACATGTCATTTAGAATCTTGATTCCGATATTTGTTGGTTTCATATTAGGCAACGGATCCGCCTATTTGATTCAAGAAAGTAATAGTCAACTTTCCATAAATGATACCAGCTTTCTCTCTGACGCTTCGTCGAATTATTCATTTATGGTTGATCCAAATGAATCAAATGGAATTCAAATGGATAACCAACCATCAATGAATTCATCTAACTTAAATGATTTGACACTTTTGGAAGATCAATTAAAGTTCGCACAAGAGAAAATCGAGCAAGCAGATATCAAAAATAAGGATTGGGAAAATTATACAAGCAAAAAGTTAGGATTGTCATTGGAATATCCGGTCGATGTGCATCTGCAAAAAGAGGGAAAAGAAACTCGGTTTGACCCTGATAAAGATCTAAAGATAGGAAGTATCGAGAAGGACAGATTCAGTATTAGCCCTAGTATTTATGACCAAAATTCTACTGATTTTACCAATGTAGTTTCACAAGCAAAGCAATCTCATCTTAACATGAATCTGAACAATTCATATCTAATGTTAGTAGAAGATACTACCCCGATGAATATTCATGATGATATTGGTTTATCCTACTTAATATCATTAATCGATAAAGGTTTAGAAAAATCACTTTTTGTCTCTAATAATACATTTCTATTACATGATGATAATATTTACAGGTTTGTATTTGTTACCAATACTGATCAATATGATAAAACAAATGCAATATTCAATCATGTATTAAACTCAATTAGGTGGAATGTTAATAAGGATAACGCGGGTACAACACCTAGTGTCCTTGTGAATCAAAGCTCTCTCCTAAATAATACAAGTCCTGGTACTGCGATAGACAATCAAACCTCAGCAAATAAAACAGCAACAATTGAAACTTCTCAAGGTCCGATAAAAATTGAATTTTATCCGGATGTAGCACCTAATCACGTGAAGAACTTCCAGGATCTGGCTAGTAAAGGATTTTACGATGGAGTAGTATTTCACAGAATAGTACCAGGTTTTGTAATACAGGCAGGTGATCCAAATACAAAGAATAGTAGCATTAGTCGAGATACTTGGGGGACTGGAGGTCCTGGCTACACGATAAATCAAGAGTTCAACAGCATACCCCATGAAAGAGGGATATTATCTATGGCTCGTATGCAAGATCCTAACAGCGCGGGTTCTCAGTTTTTTATTGTGCTGAATAATTCAAAATTCCTAGATGACCAATACACTGTGTTCGGAAAGGTTACAGAGGGAATGGAGACTGTAGATAAAATAGCAAATGTTACCACCAATTCACTAGATCAACCACTGAATCAAGATTTAGCAAGAATAAATAAGATAATAATTAATTAGAAATGGACCTAGAGTATTAAATACCCAATCCTTTAATTAATCAAAGTTATTACAGATTTTTTAAGATGTAATTGCTTGATCACTAATCATTGATCATTGATCATTGATCATTAGGAAATTTCAATGTTAATTCATCAATGACTTATCGATAATAGACATTCATCATCACATCATTTTTTAATCATTATCTTTTGTATCTGTCAAAAATCCATTGCATATTTTAGCAGATGAGGTTTTTACTATATTTCCAGTAGAGTATTAACAGTATTAATCAATTTAATTAGTGAAAATGGTTTATGCAAAATACTATCGATAATGACACCTTTATTCAAGTTATCTTGTACCTCAAGTTCAGAAACATCATAAGCAGACATCAAGATTGTTTTGATAAAGGGATCAATACTCTTGATTTCGTTTATAAATTGATAGCCATTAACTTTGGGCATTCTAATATCAACGATGACCATCAAATATATTTTCTTCCGCTCCTGCAGCTCAATTAGCGCTGCTGAAGAATCATTAAATGTAACTACTTTAAGTCCCTGTAATTCTAGAGCTTTTTTATATACAAAGAGTAAATCTTTTTCATCGTCAATAATCGCTATGTTGGGTTCACCTATTCGGTTCTTCGATGTTCCGGGAGTGCAATGGGACAATATATGTAATAAGCATATCAAACTATTAATGTTTTTGTAAAATAATGGAAGAAGTTAACAATTTTCATATTTATCCAATGTAAAATGGGATATAAGCTACCCATTTTAATAGATTACACAGATAGAAAAGACAAGAGGTGACTATATTGACCACTTTTATTGATTATATTAGATAAACCACCTATTTTACGATGTATTCATAGCACAAGAAATTTATTTGTGTTTCCCTTCTTTCGTATTCTTATTGTTTAAGTAGATATATAGGCAATTTTGACCGTGACTTACCCCTAAACATAATTTAATCATCAAAAACTTTCTGTTTTTAAAGCAAGATTTCTCGATTTTCTAGATATAGTGAGATAGTCCTTGTGACTACCACTATCATATTGATAGAAAAATTTTTTAAAGATAAAGGACTTTGTATCTAACTTACCATAGTTTTTTTGATCTTGTCTGTATGTTCATCCTTGCCTCGTTTAATATCGATTGTCAGTTTGGATT
>DATEOO010000418.1:0-3016 GCA_035274085.1 Candidatus Nitrosocosmicus sp. | reverse complement strand
TAGTCTCGAACTATTTCAGTTCAAGGCAAAATTAAACCCCCACAAGTCGACCACAATTTTAAATAACGAAAGTCTAGATGGTAAAAATATATTAGAAAATGAGATGGAAAACAATAGAAATGTGAAGGAAGATAATACAGTCACAACAAATTCATCTGATTTCAAAATGATTAAAAATCCTTTTGAAATTGTTGAGGAGGGATTATTACTATGCAGGACATGCCTTAGATATTACCCAATCACCGAAGAAATTCCAATAATTCTACCAGATGAGTTGAGGGACAAAAAAAAGGATCTGGAATTTTTAAAGACATGGAATGAACTAATACCAAACGATCTTCTTAAGAATCTTAAACCATGGACCTTATAAAAATATCATAGTCGCACTTAGGATTCTCAGACTGCACTTTTGTTAGTTTTAACTGAGTCAGTGAAGATTATCATGGTACCAAAATACAGGTCGAAATAATAATTTGATGTGAAATAGATAGATTCAACCTCAACCCTATTACAAATATTTTTCAAGTTCATCCAATATTAAACTTGTATATAGTAATATTTCTGGCTCTAATACGAGCACGATATAATTATATTATATAGATTTGACAATGTCCTTGACTTCCCCATTTTTACGTGGTAGTTTTAATGGACTTTGATAGCCCTTAAGCTCTGTTTGTAATAATTTTTCTTTAGCCATGTATTATGCTTAGCACATTCACGCAGCAACTAGCAACTTCTTTTTCAGCCCAATGATTCGATTTTTTCGCTTTTACTGTGAGGGGGTTTCTGGTTAGAAGGGATTTATGCAATCTAAACTATAACAAAAGGTGTATATAGAAACATAGTTAAGCATCAAAATTTTTTATACTATTTGGCAGTAAATTCTCTATTGAATAAATTATCAATCCTACCAATACTTGCCGTCCTCGTTTTGTCCATAGTTCTTGCATCTTACTTCCAAAACTATTTTCAAGTCGGCCTGGCAACTAGCGTTGATGTAAACGACCAAAAAATGCCATTTGGAATGAATAATATGTTTGAAATAGGACAATTACAAAATGAAACCTCAGAGAATTCTGCAAATGTTACTACAAGTGTCAATCCACAAGGCTCAGGCGATTGTGATATGTCTCCATGTCTACCAGGGCAAGCATGTATACAAAGTTGCGCTTAACTTTGATCAATCCCTGACAGCCAAACCATAATTTTTTTAACAATTTCTTTGTATTTGACAGTCGTCCTGTGACAAATTATATCGCAGTGAATCCACGGTGTCATATATGGATATAAAAGGTGGCTTTATGGAAAATTTTCTCCTACCACTATTATAGCTCTCATTATTAAACCATTATGAAAATCTGCTTATCCGACATTCCAAATTAACCTATTAGCTCTAGCATAATTACCTATGATATTAGGCAGATAAGATACAAGACTATAACCAATGCCTAGTAAAAAAGACAGGAGATCTAAATATCTGATATTTTGGTAATTCAACAAATAATTTAATTTCAGCAATCTACAATATTTCTAGGAACTAATATGCCGTCTGAAACTAGTCTGTTGTCATTGTTTCCTTGTTTGGCGACAAAACCGCTAGAGCCGCACTTGGTAGTGTTTGTGCAAATGCCTGAGCCATCACATCCTTTTCTACATAGTCGACGATTGGAAGTTGTTCTATTGACTCGATAACTTTATCATTTGGAACCTTAATTGTTAATCCATTGATCACGCTCTCATAGACTTGTAGCACTTTAATGTCTTGTGTTTCAACTTTATTCGATAACATTGAAAAAAAGTCAGTAACAGTGGTATCATCATCCTTAAAAACCACAATATACTGTCCAGGGATTTCGTCGTCTTCTACGGTCACTGGATCTGAGAGGTAGGTAGAAGGGACATCGGAATAATCACCAACTATTGGTAAGGTATCAGGTAAATGAAATGGAGTTTTCTTAATTTCCTCTGCATTCCCACCTTCGTTACTGTGAACTGTATTTATCATATTAACTGGAAATGGTAGGGATGAAGATCGAGGTTGAATTGTATCATGGGTGGACTGCCCAATAATATTGCTTTGGTGAGACGTATCCCAATTAGAATCCGAGTTATCCTTCTTGTCATCTTCGTCAAAATTGAACCCTGGAATATTATTTGTAATTGCACCAAAGTCGATAACAGATGAACTGTCTTTCTTAGGAGAATTATCATCAAAATTAAAATTAAGAAAAGGAATATCAGGCAAGCCTATGCTAAATGCGTTTACGCTTTGAATAATGCTTATACTAAAAATACTTAAAAGTACCAATAAGGAGATAAAGTACAATTTAGCATGTGGACGGCTTTTGCTATTCACATATTAGTTTCGATGCTAGATCATTTATGAAATATTGAAAATTTTTTCTTCTCATAGTTTCAGATCTTGATTATACAACACTCGATAAATATCAAATACTGGTATAGTTTTATGATAGATAAAATTACTAATGAGGAATTAGTTTATAGATAGTATGTTAACTTCTGGTATAGTTTTATGATAGATAAAATTACTAATGAGGAATCTCATTTAGCTAATTGCTATAGTTAAAGTATATTAGTCATAAGTTCGATAACCAGAGCGCCTGATTTTTAATTAATTGTTGAAACCTTTACTTGATAGAAAATTATGGTGTAATTAGGTTAGGTAGAATATAATTATTAACTTAAAATTTATTATTTGAAAAAAAAGGTCTTATTGTTGACCGTTTGCATTATTTCCGTCATTCAAGTTAAATGACAAGGCTACGTTGTTACATGATGCAGTTGTATCGTTACCAGAACCACAGCTTGATGACTGGAGTGTTTCTGTATTTTGACCAATTCCTTGGAATGAATTATTTGATTTTGACTTGTGTTTGTCTCCATGGTGATTATCTCCTCCTGCAAAGACCATGTTATTACCAAAGGTTGCTACAGAGCCAATCAATGCTGCTGCAATAAAGATTGACAATATTGACAATTGAATTTTTTTATTCAT
>DATEOO010000417.1:0-5943 GCA_035274085.1 Candidatus Nitrosocosmicus sp. | reverse complement strand
AGCAAATTAAGATAGAACCTCTTTCTTACTTATCTGATTCAATTTACTATTTGAAGTAACAAGTTCTTCCATCTTCTTTGCTACAAACAAAACTAATCGATCCCCATTCTGGGGGCCAATTATTTGCAGACCCACTGGTAGGATAGCGGTTTTTTCAGTAACAAATCCCAGTGGGATTGTAATAGCAGGAATACCTAAACTATTAAATAATACAGTATTTCTCAGTAATGTCTTTCGAACATTTAGTACAAGATCGTCAATTTTTATATCGACTTTACGTAGCTTCGGTGCCACAATGACAGTAGTTGGTACTAGGAGAGCATTAATTCCATTACTAAAAAGATTCATAAATTCATGATTAATTTTTTTAATTTGTTTTTTGGCGCAAATGTAATCATCAGTCCTAATTTTAGTTCCTTCAATAAGCATTTTCGTCACATCAGACCCCAATTGGCCAGTATTAGATTTGAGTCTATCCGCATGAATGATTGAAGCCTCAAACAATCTCACCTTCCTCCAACTTGAGAAAAAGTTATTCGTATCCTTTAGCTCAAAATTTTTTACTAACGCCGAAGATTTTGAAATAGTCTGTAAGAACTCTATAAACATTTTTTTGATTCTAGAATCTATTACATTTAGAAAATATTCATTTGGAATTCCTATTACTAATTTTGATGTCCTCAACGGTTCATTGTTGACGAATGTATTTTTTCTTAACTTTTTGTAGTTTTTAGTACCGCATAGACTTTTAAAAATTAAATTTGAATCCCACACACTCCGTGTCAGCCACCCAACATGATCCAATGACGGCGAAAGTGGGAAAACTCCAAAAGTACTTATCAGGCCAAATGTAGGCTTCATGCCAACTAAACCACATAGAGAAGCTGGCACTCTGATAGAACCACCTGTATCTGTTCCTAAAGAAAATACAACCATACCCGAAGCAACACCTACGGTAGACCCACCACTAGAGCCACCAGATATTCTCGATAAATCCCAAGGATTTTTTGAGTCTCCGAATATTGGATTTTTACCTGTAATTCCTGAGGCAAATTCGTTTAGATTATTTGTCCCGATAAGAATTGCCCCTTTTTTATTCAATATTTTTACGATTGATGCTGTGGTAGTAGAGAAATAACTGGGATAAAGTTTTGATCCTGCAGTAAATTTGAGTCGCTTTACATGTATCATATCTTTAATAGAGTATGGGATTCCGTGCAACGGATCTAAAAGGTCATTTTGTATTACTTGTTTATCACACATTTCAGCAGATTCAAAGATTTCTTCTTCACTGCGAATGGTTATGAAAGAATTTAATAAACGATCAAACTTCTTAATCCGCGCTAAACACAATCGTATCAATTCCGAAGGAAGCAACTCACCTGTCCTGATAGATTTTGATAGATGCTCTATGGTAAACGGAAAAATTGATGGTATCAAGTCAATCATGATTTCAATCCTTTCAACCATTTTTTAGGTAATAAATTATCTGATCATGTTAACTAAGAGTGGTCAGCTTTAAGATATGTGAGTTACAACTATTATCCCATCACAAGAAATCGTTCTCGTTAAAATATCTCATGTTAGCATTTAAACAAAAGTGGTAAATATGTCAATTAAACAAAGTGGTATCAAACGGTACATGTAGTTATGTGATATGAAAAAATAATGTCACAATCCAATAATATTACCTGGGTTTCCTCCAACTACCATTTCTAGATTTGTTTATCCTATGATAATCTTAGCTGGAGCGTACAACAGCATGTATCAAAAAGGACTATAGTTGTTGGGATTCTAATAATCCTCCATGATCTTTGGGCAAGGATGAATGTCTCGTGTAAAACAAAGACACCCAAATCCATTATGGATTAAGGGCTGCTATTAATCTTTACTATTAATCTTTACTATCAAAATCTTTAAAGAATAATATACAATAGATTATCTTAGTAACATTGTCATCGATGATTGCTCCAGGCATTTCATCCTAACATTGTTAAAAAATAAGTAAATATGATAAGAGAGTTTTTCAACCTGATGAACAAAATTTTAACAGGAATAGTTTCAGCCTTACTCGTAGCAGGAATTGTTGGAATGTATATCCCACATGTATCAGCAACTATTGAGAGAGGAGAATTAGAACTCTGTTCTGGCAATAGTGCACTAGGACAACAAGCAACAAGTTCAGCCGAACAGGGCCCCTCACAAGATCAAGCAGGTGGTTCTGATGCACAATCTGTATCACCAGAATTTAATGCACTAACTGGTAACAGTCTTAATTTCAATGCCCAACAAAATGGCGATTGTTTTTCCCCATTGGATAAAGCAAGTCAAGTTCCATTAGGTACAGTTGGAAACGAAGATCCATTAGCATCTACAACTGCTCTCCAAAACAACACAAACTAATATAACTAGACCCCATAGGGGTTTTATTTTTTTTCAGTGTTTTTAGCTATTTTGAATTTTAGCAAATGATAGCTTTTCATACATTAACAAATTATCATTCAAGATAATTAGATTATTATATTGATAAATTGTTTCTACATAAATGAAATCAACTACCGAATATCTAACTTTCCATACGAAATCTAGATTCCAGCTTATAAATATAACTCGTGACGTGGAAATGATATTAAATCAAAGTGGAATCAAAGAAGGTTTATGTTTAGTTAATGCAATGCATATATCAGCTAGCATATTTATCAACGACGATGAAATAGGATTATATCGTGATTTTCATGAATGGTTGGAGAAATTGGCACCTCATGAGCCTATCGATCAATATAGACATAATGATACTGGCGAAGAGAATGCTGATGCTCACTTGAAACGGCAAATCATGGGAAGGGAAGTAGTGGTTGCAGTTACCAAAGGAAAACTAGATTTTGGTCCTTGGGAACAAATCTTTTATGGAGAATTTGACGGAAATAGAAATAAAAGAGCCCTTGTTAAGATTATCGGTGAGTAACAAGTTACCTATTTACCACTGTTTTATTTCTAGTCATATATCCTAAATCAGTGTGTTTGTAATCGGATCATCATGGATAAATACCAATACGATTTCGTACAACCTTAACTCGAGCAGTTGTCTAAATGGAGATGACAAAAGTGATCATAGCGGCATCATTTACTTGACCCAAATATATTGTAATTATTATAATTATTGATTCATTAAATTTTTTTACTGTGAGATCTTCATCAGTCCTATTGAGAAAAGTTGTTTACAAGGCAATAGGAAATCATGGTAAAAAATTCACACAAATCAGTAAACAATGACCACTTTATAACACGAAAGGGAAATTAAATTGTCAACATTATATACCTCTTAATATATAGTATAATGGATGTTTTTTTGAACCAAAATAATTTTCCCCTAAAAAGCTGGCATATTGAAAATATGGAAAAAACCGTTATAAAATATGTTAAAGGACTTCCCGAGGATGCATCAAAATGGGAGATAAGAAAACATAAGAAATATGGCAAATTATCAAATATAATTAGGAATATCCATTATGACATAAAACATGGCGTTACTGATGATCAAGTCATTGAAGTTTTCGTAAAGATCCGAAATGAGCCTTTATTCTGTGATTTACAGAATAATCTTGATGCTATGAGCAGACTCGGAGATTTAGAAAAGCATTGGAAAGAAACTTGATTGGCCAAATCGCATCAGCTTAATAATTGATTAACATCTAGAGGACTCCTTTTTAGACCTAGCGCAAAATATGCAGACAAGAATCTGGTCATTTATAGTTATAGGTTTAATGCTTATAATCAGTGGTTCAGAGTATATTTTGAGCCCGTATAAATAAATACCTCATAAATTTCTTAGCCGAATTCTATATCTTTACATTAATGTCAAAGTAATTGATTATCTTAAAAATGAGTTTGAATTATCTAAACCGATATGAATAGATCAGTAAGATTTACAAGTTTTTAGGAAGTTATCTTCCCACGAAGAGTATAGTTACCTTCTAGTTCTTTGGTTTGTATTCATCCTACGATGTGAAGAAGAACAATAACCACAATATTCTGTAATACCCGCTTTCCCATGGCACATACATTCACATTTACTTCCTGCTGAAAATTTTTGTCTCATACATATAATTACTACATCAACCCTTATAACAATTAGTAATTTTACATATGTAAAAATCGAATTATTACAACTAAGATTAGATTTATTTGATCATATAAGGGAATCACTTTTTCCATTATCCAAACTTATAGCCCGGTTTGCTACATATAACTACTCATGTGCCATTAGCTTGATATACTGGAGAACTTTGTTTTCAATAATAAATATAGAATTAGCCTCGATATCAAATGAGATTAATAGGTAATATTTACTTTCACTGACATTTCTTATTGGAATTGTAGCGCGTATCAGCCGGTCATACTTGCCCACTGAATAATTTAAAGATCCCAAATTTTTCTGAAAATCTTCACGAATTTCTGCTCGAAATACTGCTTGCATCGCATAAAGCTTTGTTTCAGCGTCATTCATCAGTATATTCAATTGTTCTCGGTAGGAAGTTCCTACCAACGTGCCCATCCCATTTGCTATGCCTACAAACCGGATTAGTGGATCTAATTCCCGTATGTGTTTGCATTGATTATTTGCGAAATCTTCATTATCTAAATCCAATAATACTCAATTAATATCAAATACGTTTCACGCTATTAATTTTTGTTCTTTTGCTTAGATTTGATTCATCACATCTAACAGATTACCTGCACTTGATGATATACCTACTGTAAAGAACTAGACGAAGTAGCAGAATACATAAATAAATATCATTAATGGAAACGATTTATTTTATTTTTAAAAGTATGTCTTTGGCATGGAAAGATTTAGATTTCAAAATTTGAGAGTATAAAATAATTCACTTTTAGAATCGAGAGCAAAAGAGGTTATAGGATCTTTAAATACATGAATGCAATTGAGCACTCGTAAAAATCACCATCAGCATGGCAATTTCCTGCGTTGATTACATAATTGGAATAGAATAGTGTGATTCATTCCTTGACATTTTTTTTTGTCCTTCGGTCTTGGACATAACTGCATATTCGGGGTTTAGATCAATAGCTTGATTTAGATAAAATGCAGAATCAGGTAATTGATCATCTTTTGATTTTGTTTTAGATACGAAGCATCTGTACCAAACTTCGGGTATTAATGGGTCTTGTTTTAATATATGGTTGTAAATTGAGACCGATTCTCTATAAGATCCCATGTGTTCCATTATGTACCCATATGTATACAAAATATCTATATCAGTTGGATCGATTCCTAATGCCCGTTTTATTGTTTCTAATGCTTCATTAATACGCATAGGAAATTGATTTGCGAGTATCCATGCCTTTCCATTTAATGCTTTTACGTAATCAGAATCAATTTCCAGAGTTTTTTCATATGAGAAGATGGCTTCTGTAAATTTGGATGTGGCCGAAAGTGCCATTCCTTTATTATAAAATGCATCTGCATAGTAAGGATTTATGTCTATAGCCTTATCAAAAGAGGTGATGGCTTCTGTAAATTTGGATGTGGCCGAAAGTGCCATTCCTTTATTATAAAATGCATCTGCATAGTAAGGATTTATTTCGATGGCTTTGTCGTAGCAGGCTATGGCTTCTTGGTTATTGCCTAAATAATACAAAGACAGGCCTTTGTTGTTATAGGCATCTGCGTATTGCGGGTTTATCTCGATGGCTTTGTCGTAGCAGGCTATGGCTTCTTGGTTATTTCCCGTAGCTGCCAACACTAATCCCTTGTTGTAAAATGCAAGGTCATATTCGGGGTTTATTTCGATCGCTTTGTCGTAGCAGGCTATGGCATCCTGACTTCCAATGGAGTACAAAGACAGGCCTTTGTTGTTATAGGCATCTGCGTATTGCGGGTTTATCTCGATGGCTTTGTCGTAGCAGGCTATGGCTTCTTGG
>DATEOO010000416.1:0-3442 GCA_035274085.1 Candidatus Nitrosocosmicus sp. | reverse complement strand
CACCTCGGCCTTGCTCGTGCACGTGCCGCCTAGGTCTATCTGGTTCGACGAGCACTTCCAGTTGGTCGTCGTTGTATTGGTACCCATAGTAGAATTCGCAAGCGTATTGTTTACTGCGGTCATGTTCTCAACTTGTCCCATTGCTGTAGTTGGAACAAGTATGAACGCTGCCAGCACTAAGCCTAAGCAAAAGGGTTTCATTTATAGATACTCCAGTTTCGTCACGAACATACCCACGGCTTTCATTGAACTAACACTAAATTGATTCACTTCAAGTTCTTTAGGAATCCCACCAATTACAACAGATCGATCCGTGGGTTCAATGACCGTTCCATTATTATCTTTTGTAAAAGGGCTCCCCACAAAATTACCTTCACCACCATCTCCTATGGAGGTATGACCTTTTACAATAGATGTCACATTTAATTTAAATGAATCTTGAATTATTTTTCCACTTATAGCACGTAATTCACTTATGCTATCTACTGTTATTACGGACCCGATCATATTTTCAAATATGTAGATTGATATAAAAATTTTTGATGTTAATAGACAAAATCAAGAATTATCGGAAAATGACTATCAATACGGGTCTAAACTGCTAAAACTAGTTAATTCATGGAGCAATTTCTGCATTGAGTTTATATTAAAATATCCATTCAAGAACTTATCCATGCTTGGAAGATTCGAAAGTCACTGATGAATATTAAGATACTAACTGGTGCATAAGGTAGAAAGATTTGTGAATCATTTATGGATATAGAACTGCATCTATAATCCAAACTTTAGAAATGTCGTGTTTTATGAAGATATAAAATTTTTATAGAAATTAGGACTTTCTTTCTTACGGTTATTGATCTGTCACGCATATTTTGGTTGTATCCATACTAACTTTGAGTTAGAATTGGGCCATTTAAATAGTCAAATTGGTTATTAGTCCCATTGAGCCCGGATTAAAAATTTATTACTTCTTTTTACAAATAGATTACAAACTGATTATGATATCAAAATAAAAAAATACTTTATCAAATCCATGTGGATATCCTCAAGAGTTTCTACCGAACCCTTATACCATAAGGGACTTAATCCCGCCTAACCCGCTACTACAAAAACATCTCTTTATTAGATTTCTCAAACCGCTGGCAGCCAAACTTAAAGCAATACTATTGTAATACTGCATCAAATAATTGCCATGACCAAGTTTGTCTTCAGACAATAATTTTGATAAATCAGTTTAGTACAAATACTATTATCTCTTTTGATTTCTATATCGCAATCACAATTCCTTTATCTAACTACCAAAGGATGGAAATCAGGAAAATTACACGTTATAGAAATTTGGTATGTTAAGCAAAATAAGAATTATTATGTTTTATCAGAGCATAGAAAGAAAGCGCACTGGGTTCAGAATATCATTCATGATCCTAAAATATCTATTCAAGTAGATAAACAAATATTCAATGGTTATGGAAGGGTCGTTGAAAATGTTGAAGAGTTAGATTTGATTCATAGAGTTTCAGAATTGATGGATAAGAAGTATGGTTGGAGCGATGGATTAATAATGGAATTAACTTCTTCCTAAATTCAAAAAAAACTGCAAGTATTGGCAATCTTTAATCTTAACCATGATACACATTTATCATATAGGAAAAATTGATTGTTTTCAACTTTTCTGTGTGTGTCCTTAGAAAGATACGATTTATCGTCACTGTAATACTCTGCATATTTGTTCTTATAATTATATACACGATGTTTTCTAAATTATCTTATGTGCTGTAATTATGAAATGCCAATAGAAAAAGAAGAACAGGAAAAAATGATAGAAAAAGAAAAGAAAATAATACAACAACAATCAGAATTTAGAAAGGCAAAGGAAAACCCAATAGCTGCCTAAATTTTTACATCTTTTTATTTTAATTTATAGAATGCAATAATGCATGCATTGATCAAATTTTCTAATAATAATTGAATATAATGAAACTTACAAATAATCCGAGACAAGCTGATAAACCAATATGCCAGTTAACCTTTCTATAGGCATCAGGTATTAATTCTTCTGTTACAAAGGACATGAGTGCTCCTGCAGCAAAACTGAATATGATAGATAAATAATATTCATTTAACAATAATGTAAGAAAATATCCGATTGGCCCTCCTATTGATACAAACATGAATACTATACTCCATTTGTGAACAATCTTCTTCTTGGGTTCGTCTTCGGCTATTAATTCTCTAGTACCGACAACTGTAGCTGCAAAATTGCCAATGAACAGTGTTAACGCAGTTGGAAAAAGCCCCGGTATTCCTAATGCAATCATGACTCCTATCATAATGGTTTCTGGATGGCTGTCTGCTAATGTGCCAATAATTATTAGTCTACCCGATCCTTTGCTTTCTTTTTGCACTTCGTTTCTTTCATTGTTACCATATTTATTATCCTCACCGTTAGAATGATTATTATTAGAATTGGCAGAATTTTTAAAATAATTATTGTCCCTTGGCGATGGATTTCTTTGCAGTAAGTAGCGAGTAATACTAAAGGTAGAAGCGCCAATACCAAATCCAACTGCTAGTGTGTAAATGTCTCCTAATTTTACAGATTCTTCTATGATACTAAATGTTACTGCACCAATGAAAATGCCTGCCGAGAAAGAGGCCAAATCTGCACGTAATCTTAATGGATGTCTATACTCTTTGCTTATAATTGATGCTATCAAAAATGGTGATGCTACAAACAGTGATATCGCAATTGTATATAAAATTGATTCTAATGTCAAGTCACTATATTCAATCATTTTAGAATCAATTATTTAATTTGCATTAGAATATGACATGATTTCTAGTTTATCTTATCTGCTTAAATTTGGTTCAATTTAGAAACATCAACCAATTCTGCTAATTTTGGCTCAACCAGACTAATAGATGTAAAACCATTAACAAAGATTACCGCTTGCTTTTCTTCCAATTTTTTTAGAATCATTTTTAATCTGCTCAGGAGATCGGCTCTATGTAAGTTTGATTGTCGATATAGATGTTTATATATTTCTTCTAGAGATCTGGTGTTTTTTTCTGGCAATGTGACAGAACTCAATTTGTATAATTGGAAAATAATGTCACTCTCGTCATAGCTCATGATAATAGATCTATTACATTATTTATATTGCTAATAACGTTGTAATAACTTGTTCACATTATCGCAATAATTAAAAGCACATTTATCACTTGTGGTATTAATGAATTATAAAGATATGCAATGACATCATTATCACCATAATGAACATCGAAGCAAAGGATCTTTTTATGATTAATGCTACTATTATTGGAGGCTTTTTAATTTTGCTTACCATCTCTTCTTTTTCACCTTCAGAGTTTCCTAATCGATCTATTTTTGTAACCATTGCCGTAACCATAGTTATTATCTTCTCAATTGCATGTTTTTGCT
>DATEOO010000415.1:0-3228 GCA_035274085.1 Candidatus Nitrosocosmicus sp. | reverse complement strand
ACTTATTGGATTAGACACGAAAAATCTAGATCTTCGAATGCAAGAGAGAGGACCGGTGGTTTGAAACCCCTATTAAAAGCAGGAATACTAAGCTTTCAAGGTGATATTGAAGAAAATTCAAACGCAATTAAAGAATCATTTAAAGAACTTGAAATTGAAGGGACAGTAATCTTTGTGAAAGATTTACAGGATTTAGACGAAATTGATGGACTAATTATTCCTGGAGGTGAAAGTACAGTCATAGGTATGCTCTTATTCTTGCAAGAAGTTCAACTTGAATTAATCAGAAAAAAGATCCAAGAGGGCATGCCGATCTTAGGAACCTGTGCTGGACTCATAATGCTATCGAATAAGGTATATGATAAAACTATAGGCGAAACAAAGCAACCACTATTAAAAGTTCTCGATGTTACAATCGAACGTAACGCCTTTGGACGTCAGCATGAATCCTTTGAATCGGAATTAGACATATCATATTTGGGAGAAAGAAGATTCAATGGAGTTTTCATCAGAGGTCCAGCGATAACTGAGATTGGTAAGGACGTAGAGGTTATTGCCGAATATGACAAAAAGATCGTAGCCGTCAAGCAAAATAACATCCTGGGAACGTCCTTTCATCCTGAACTTGCCAACGATAACAGGTTCCATACCAATTTAGTAAAGTTAATGGTAGAATATAACAAATCTAAAAAAAGAAAATAATAGATCTAGCTCATCAATAACAGTAACAGGCTCCTTATTTAGAACCTTAAATAACCATCAAACTATTTATTATCTGCCATGAGCAAACTATGTTATCTATATCATGAATTTATTACCGTCATTCCATGTTTAATGTCATATCAAAATACATTCCAAAGGTTTTGTTTCAAAAACAAGAATAGTATATTGCTAACCTAGACAATTTGCATTTTCTTTTAATACTCTTTGTAAATGGAGTAACAAATGTAGATAAGTCATATGATTTTGATGAGTCGAAATAATTTAGTATACAAGACAGAGTCTAAACTCAGATAAAAACAATACAGAAAGGTGCGGGGGGTGGGATTTGAACCCACGGACCCCTAAGAGACGGGATCCCTTATTTAGATCTTAAGTCCCGCGTATCCAAAACATTATTATTTATTTGGCCAGGCTCTACAACCCCCGCCCAATTAAAGTTAATTTTAAAACACTAATATATATCATAAAACCTAAAAAGGCTTACTCAGTAGACAAATAACTAAAATCAAATTTGAGAAAATTCTTATTAATAGATCTGACTATCGGCTCATTTTATAAAGTTGTGTTAGTGGGATTAGTCTATTCATTATTAAATTTAACCATCAGAAAAAACAGAAAATTACCACCGAAAAGCCATGGATCAATTATATGCTCATTTCTTGACCAAAAACAAAATAAGTTATCAGATGGAGTTAGTAGGTTACAAATATCCGTTGTATATAACCGGTTCCAAAAAAGTATTCCTGATATCTAACCAAATCATAGAAAATTATAACTTCGATTGATAGTTTTCTAATATACTCGTTAAATGATGATACAATGCACGTCCCAAATTTAAAACGAAGAACGTATATTTCAGTAGATCAGGGGTCGTAGATTAAGAAGAATAGAATTGGATTTGAATTATTAAGTCGTTTGGTAATTTCAAAACTAGGTCGGGAGGCTATAAACATCGCAATTCCAATCTTGGATTTTGTTTCCAAAGGTGCACTTTATATCTATTTCAAAATAATCAATATCTATTGCAGAATTAATTGCTTCGAACAGTTGTTGTTGGATTGTATTGCTGATCTTCTCCTGATCAACAAATGGGTTTGGCAGGTGAACAAATACATTAGTTGCATTGGCGGTTGAATTGGAAGAATTATTTTGCTGCATTATATAACCTGCAGTAGGTGAAGAAAGAAAGTCATTAATAATTGTCGAGTTGATAATGCTTTGAGAGTTATTCAGTAAGTTACTGCTACCACTAATTATATACGAGATATCAAAAAATGGCTTTATGTACGCAGTTTCATTTACGATTTGATAAGAATTCGTAGACAATTTTGATATCTGTACAGAGGATTGGGGATTATCTCCAGATTTTTGGGCACTTGATGGAGGGACGCTCGTACTAATTAGAAGTAATATTAATATACCACCCAAACAATATGCAATAGTCGGGCCTCGTTTTAGAAAAGAATTCATCTTATTCAAATTATCAATAAATATTTATGTGCCAATATAAACATTGTCAGGATTTTTTGGTAGAGCATCAAAATAGAGAAGAAACAAAATAGAATCAAATCTTAGAAATCACCTTAATGTATATCAGAAATGTTCAAATACTAAGAATTATCAGATCTTGTTTCACTTAGTAAGCTGAAAATAAGAGAACATATTATGAAAGAAGCAGTATTTAGACTGACAGCCGAAGTGCATAATTTTACAACTTGACATTTAAAATGTATTTGTAATTGTCAATGTTTTAATAATAGAGATTGCAAATCCACCCATTTTGACAAACGTCAATAATACAATCAAATTTCTCTAGAATACATTGAAAAGTATCAATATTACACCATTTCATTAGACTGTAATCGGTTACTCTACTAAGTCCTACTCTCCATTTTCATCTATATTAGAGAGATTATCTTACTGTTTCCATAAGAATAATAGAACATTAGAATAATAGCATCTGGAATATATCTAATCCTTTAGATTAGCCACCCTCTTTTCCACCATCAGACCACCGTAGTTGATATTTCCCTACGATTTTTTCCATTCATCATAGCATCCCAAAAACTTTGAAAGGGTTGCCAAAGCTTTCATTACATGCAGTCTCTTGTCATACGTCAAAACAACTAGACTTGATGCATCACAGTCATTAGGACTTGAAAATAGTTCTTTGAATAGGATAACCGGGTGTTTGCAGTATGCTTGCTAAAGTTCTTTCCTAAATATTGAATGTAAGCTTTCCAATCTATTCGCGGTATATTAACTGAATTTCTTACCGATTTTGGTAAGATTCTTACCGAATTTGGTAAGGTCGGACCATTGATAAGATAGTCTTCAATCTCTTCAAAATGGGCTTGTTTTTGGCTAAAAAGAAAGCCTTGGGCGGGAATTGAACCCGCGACCTTTGCCTTACCAAGGCAACGCTCTGGCCAGGCTGAGCTACCAAGGCATTTTATTAATAAAAAATATGAACATAATTTAACCATTTCCATTCAACATTTCTTT
>DATEOO010000414.1:0-4474 GCA_035274085.1 Candidatus Nitrosocosmicus sp. | reverse complement strand
TCTAACGCGTACTCGTCTCCCAAATTGCATTTCAAGTCGGTGCAGAGCAGGGGTTCGGATTCATCCTCAGTTGTACTTGAGGTGGTGTACGATGCGGTATTAGAGTGGCTATTATACTGTTCATGACAAGATATATTTGGGTCATTTATTTCGCCACAAATTGCCATCACTTCGCCACTATTGTTTACGGTCGTAAATATAGTAGTCACACTCAAAATTGAAAAAATAGCAACTATTTTTAATAATGTTCTCATAAGGAAGTATAATGCTGCAACTAATATTAGAATTTTTCATCTATATACTGCAAGAATTTTTGTTATGTTTCTACTGCTATTCTTAATATTTTCACTTATTAATTACAGAGTGGAGTTTTAGGATGATTAGCATAGATTATAATCGTCCATGTTCGAATATGATGTGCCAATTTAGGGAACCTCACCCATACATGATTTTCACACAATTAGATTTTAGGGAATATATTTTTTTGGAGTAATAGTTTTGCTAACCTCCAAATTAGTTCTTATATTTATAAATACTTTTAATTCAATACTAAACTAATGAATTTAAGATGTCCTAATTGCGAATCAGAAATGAGGTTAAGCAATAAGTATGGAGTTGAGATTGACTATTGTCCACGATGTCGCGGAGTATGGCTAGATAGGGGAGAGCTAGAAAAAGTTGCCAACATGCAGAATCAATACGAAGACGAACATTATCAGAAATATCATTACGGAAAAGAATATGATGATGATGATGACTATTACAATAAAAGGAAACAGAAGAAGAAAGGCTTTTTTGGCGACATGTTTGATTTTGACTAGATAACTAATGGTTATTCGATCCTAATGATGAAGATTTCGTCTATTTATTTTTAATCTGATGTCTTTGAATGTACCTCATCTTTTCTTTGATTTAATTGGCTAGCATTTCTATTATTATGACGATTCTTACTTGAAATCCAAGCCAAGACAGTGATTTTTCTAGTTCTTCCTAAATAATATATCACTTCATTCTGATTAGCACTGACATTGAGAAGATATTTTTTTCTTTGGCTTCTGCTGTTTTTTAATTAGCAAAGCATTTTTTTGAATAAAACGGAAATGGAATACTAATCTTTGTCATAACCAATGAATCTTGTACAAGTACATATGTAGCAATGATGGTCGTTCAACTGCTTTGAAATGTACTTGTGAGATACTCTTAGGTGACCGCAGTCTCTGCAAATATGATATTTACGAGAATCCATCGTGCAAGAATATACATTAAGTTGGATATAAGAATCATATAGTAAAACACATAATTTATCGATCTCTAGTCTTATAAATTGGATTTAAATCGATCCTCTAAATTAAACAATACACTCTCTACAAGCGACTCATAGTGACAGCTGAAAGATGGATTTGATTTAACTCATCTACTTCTTCCAATGAACCTTGATAAATGAAATAAGTAACTGGTCTTTCACAAATCAAGTAGGGACTACCGCAGGTAATATATGAGAAAAGGCTTAGACAATCTTCTAAAGTTGTACAAAATCCTCAGAAATAGGAACTAAAAATCAATGATATTTTCTTACTGCAATTCCTAATTATTATATTGGAATTGAATATCACCCATCCAAAGGCTTCTACTTGTTTCCTTTATTTCTGATTAAAAGTATTCTCAATATGGAACTAACCTAGTTGGTTTTCTTATCTAAGTATATTTGTTCCTTATCCTAATTCGGATTCTTTACAATATCGACTATCTATGGCTAAATTGAACCATACTCTACTTCTGTTAATATCACTGTTAATATCACAAATCAAAAAAACGTACAGAAATAGGAGATTATCATAAATACCCACATAAATCAAGAAGAATGAAAAGGTAAATCCTGACAATTTTCGTATTTGTATTGTTATTAAATACTTTGTTATATAGTGTCATCTGATGTCAGAAGAAAATAAGAAGAAATTTGACTGTAGGTGCGGCGCTGCTTTTGATACCGTTGAAGAACTAGACAAGCATAATCACGAAGCACATTAACAAAAGCACTAACGAAATGGTGATACACCTAGCAGGATTTGCACAGAACCGAGCTGGTATTGCTCTGTAGATTAGTAATTAGACATTATTGACTTAAAAGAATACTAATACAAATAGTGAGCTCTTTCATGTAAATATTTTCCTTCTTCACTACTGAAAAATGCTCCACAAAAATCGCAAAAATAAATATCTAATTGCTCTAAGTCTCCGGTTTTTAACAAGGTTAATGTGTTTTCCTTAAGGGTGTCTTCCGTGACTAAGTAGTCAAGATTAGGGATTCTTTCCAAAGATGAGTGCACAATATTTTTAAAATCAATAAAAGAGCCAGAAAATTCAAACTGCACATATTGGGAAAGGTCTACTAAATGAGTTTCATGAGAATTATTCGGAATGTTTAATATGACACCGATAACACTAAGGATTTCATTCCTCTGTGGACCAGGGACAAAAGTCAAATCCAAGTAAAATTTCATAGAATACATGATAATAGATGGAGTCGGTCTAAATAAAGAATCATAAATCTGACATGTTTACATGTGTCAAAGATTTGACGCGGTCGTAAGAGTTGTATGTAGTACAGATTACAAACAAATTTCAAATGTTATTGACCTCAAAAAGATAAGTACAATAGCAACACAATAACAGATTTGGTATTCCTTTAAATTGAATCACCAAAGCACATTGCAATTCGGTACGAAGAACATCAGTTGGATTTGAAAGCAGTAATCAGATAAATTAACATTTTGACCACTCCTATAACAAGCTTACAATATTCAAGTTTGAATTTTCTTGTACCATTTATATTAAAAAAACATCTAATTAAACAGGGGTATAAAGAATATAGTAAACATTTATTGTCTCTATTTATTTTGTACGGATTGTTGAGTTAAGGTTTGATATTAATAAATATAAGCTAATACAACCGTAACTTTGAATTCAATTAAATATTTCCAATTAGATTCATAGTTAAGAAATTGGTGGGAGTATTTTTATCGCATGTTATTGCAGAACTATCTTTAAAGAGAATAGGCTTTAAGCGTTTGAAAATAGGATGGTTTTGGCTTATTGAAATCCTTCTCTCCATAATAATAATAAAATACATTGAAAATATTATAGAATCGGTCTACCATCTAGCTACAGGGACATGGTCTCCTGGGCAGGCATTGGAAGGAATAACTGGAATCCTCGCTATTGCTAGCGCATTCATAGTAGGAATAATTCTATATCTCTTATACTCTGGCAAAATCAAAGTTAATGATATACAACCAACCCAAAAGTTTTTCGAGATAGTTAATTTGAAGGATCTAGAAAAAGAATCATTAGTTGATGGCTTTAGAAAAGAAATAGTAATAGTTTGTGGACCCTCAACTGAATTCATCTTAGCAATTATGGGATATATTCTGAGATCAAGAGAAATAGCACTCATTGAAAAATTAAGTATTATCGGTCAAAACATTCAAGTCTCCTCTAATTCCGATGGTTTAATGAAACCAGCTGGCAAAGAAATGTCGACATCAATTTCAAAGGAATCCAAAGAAAGATCGACTGAAAGCGAATCCTTTCCGAATCAGTATGATAACTTATTATACTACATAAATGCAACTTTCAGGGAAAAATACCCTGGGGTCATAGATATCCGGACTACCAATCAATCTATTAACAAGGGAGTGCTTTTTATCATCTCTTATGATTCCAATAAACAGAATCGCTATACGGAAATTTATACTGAACCCTTTGTTTTGAATGGAGTAGCAGATCGCCAACAACGAGTTTTTAGATTTAGATCTACGTCTAAAATTACAAAATTAGAGGAAGCTACACAATACGATCTTTTTGAACTAGAGTATTCAAATTTTCTTAAATTTTGGGAATCAACGGCCACACGCGATAAATTCACGAATAAAAAAAAGCGAAAAGATGAAATTTGACTCTATCAAAATCCGACTAGATTACCTGCACAAATTACACGTATACAATCCAAAAATTTAATAAATATTGATATTTTGATACTTGGAGCAGCCGGTTTGGCAGTAATCAACTTAATCATTCAAAGATGGAATTTGACAACAAATTAGAGAGAAACAAGTCAAGACTTTATCATCATTACTATGGCACTGAATGGTTCTTAAGTATTTTGCAGGTGTATTCAGAGGAAAATTTATGAAATAACATGCGTGTGAAGGCTCAACTCTTTCCATTTACACTTAACGTCTTCTGAAATGGGAAGTTAACATTCTATACATTAAGATGTCCCATTTGCAATCCGTATTCTTATTTTTTATTGAAAGTTACTATTTTTAAGGAATATATCAAAGTTAAAGATTTAGAACCAAGATGATTCAACTACACTATTATCAAGTAGAATTTCATTGAATATTGATCTCAAATTTCAGGGTACTTTAAGTTAATCTGAAAATAAAGATTAATTCTGATAGAAAAGCGTTCA